>JBBQHO010000007.1:0-50670 GCA_038324055.1 Polyangiales bacterium
GCTCGCAGACGCTCGGCATCGGCACGTGCAATCTCGCCCTGGTTGGCGCGGAATGCCGGCAATTCGTAGGCCACGCCCGCACCCAGTCGCACTTCGCCCTGGTCGCCGCGACCACCGACGAGCATGAGCTGGAAGTTGCCCCAACTTTCGCGCTGCAACCTGTCGCTCTGTGAGCCGTAGTACAGAGCTTCGGCTTCGGCTGCGGCGATGGCGGGCGCCAATTCCTTCTCGCCCTGAGCGAGGTAGCCGTCCATCGCGAAGTCGGGCGGATGCAAAGAGGGCGCGCTGACGCTGTCGTAGCGTTCACCTGTCAAGCGACTCAGATCGGTGAATGCCACGGCCATTCGTCCATGCGCGTCTTGCAAGAGGACCTGGTTTTTGGCGTGTTCGACCCGCGCAATCGTAGCGTCGCGCAAGATGGCATCGCCGGCCTGAAGTCGCGCCTCGTACAGATCCGCGGTGGTCTTGGAATTGCGTACTACTTCTTCCAGGACGCGCAGGCGCTCCGCTGCGACCACGACGGCGCCATAGGCGTTCACCGCTTCTCCGAGCGCGGACGCTTCCGCTTGGTCGAGCGTCTTTTGGTGCAACGTGACGTAGGCTTCGGCTTCGGCGATGCGTTTGCCGCGCTGCCCGATCAGTTCAATCGGGAGCCAGAAGGTCCCGATGTAGGAGATGCCATTCGTGGCGCCGTTGTTGCCGTGCTGTCCGACGATCTCGAAATACGGGTTGCCGAGCGGCGGGCGTTTGGCGTTGACGAAGCCGGTACGGCTCACATCGAGCGCAGCCGTTCCGAGTCTAACCTGTGGCGCCTTTTTCTCGGCTTTTTTCAGCACCTCTTGAAGCGAGGGAACGGGCAGGGTGCCAGTCGCGGCGCTGGGAGATCCAGCGGCGCGCGCACCGAGAGCCTGCGCGGCGACTGGGCCAGATGTCGGCTGACTGGTCGGTTCTGCCGGCTGAGCCGCCACGGCAAGCGTGCTGCTGAGCAGAGCAGTCCCGACACAGAGGGTACCGCTTCGAAGCGACTTCGACCGGCGAGAGCAGACCCGGAGTAAGTAGGATGGGTTCGTGAATGCTTTGGGCAACATCGGACTGAATGAGGAGAAGGCAGGGGCGGAGCTTCGACGCAATGTGTCTCATGCGTTTCGATCTGCTCTCTGCGAGTTCACCTTGCGCTGGGACAGAATTCGAAATTGTTTCGTGTGTGACTCTTGGTCGTCCATTGGCAGCTGGCAACCACCAGTCGCATCATGAGACGGCGCTGCACCGTTGCAGTTGCAGCAGAGCGCGGGAAGTTTTCGAACTCTTTTCGAACGAGTTTTGCTGGCACCCGAGCAAGCCCCGCGGGTTTCCGGAGGGCGCACAAACGCGCGCTATCGCTGCGATTCTGAGTGCTTACGAGCTGCGTGTCGGGTTTCGGCGACCCTGACAAATCTAACTGTCTGCAAAAGCCAACAGTCGGGATCTGCCGACATTCGATGCGGTTCAGTTCTGATGCAGCGGCTGTCTCTAGCGTTCGAGTACAGTCGGATCGTCTAGCCGTTCGGCGATGCGCAAGAGTTCGGGCGGCGGGGGCTGCCCGGGCGGCGGATACTTGGGAAAGAGCACCACACCCGACGCAGCGGCGATGAGCGGCGGCGCGCCTTCGGGGCTGAGCAACTCACCTCGCTCGACCTTGCTCCAATTGCGAAAGCCAGGGCGCAAACGGTGCTCGGGTGTTTCAGCGCGAACGATCGAAGTGCTCTGGTACCAGGTCAGCGCGGGCTCGCGTAGCGCGCAGCTTTCGAGAGTAGCTACACCTGCTTGAACGATGTCGACGACCTGTAGCAAACGTCGCGCAGCCCGATAGGTCGCGTCGCTCTGCGCCGCGTCTTGCCCGCGGAATCCGACCTCGACCGTGATGCCCGTCCGGCCGCGCTCACGCACGTACTCGTCCAGACAGCACGTGCCTGGCGAAAATGCCTGACCAGGTTTACGGGTGAGACCGACGGGCGCGACGGCCAACGCACGCGCCCACAAGGCCAATTCGTGCTGCCACGGAAACGTCCAGAACGCGCGCTCGGTGGGAGTCTGCGTCTGATGAAAGTCGAGGAAAAGATCGGCCTGGTCCAGCAGCGGCCGAACCTGCTCGGCACGCTTTCGTTCGCGCGATACGGCAGGCCTGTCGAAGGTGAAGACGCGGTTGAAATCTTCATCCAAGAAGCGCACGTCGGCGACGATCGCCTCGGGATTGCCGAGGAGCAGCGTGAGAGGGCCGCCATGAGCAAGCTCGCCGCTCGACAGCTCGCTCTGCAGGCGCAGCGCCGCGGGCAACGTGCCGTGTTCGTTGCCGTGGATGGCGAAGCCGAGCACCACATGGAGCCGGTGAGCGCCGCTTCCTGGGCTGTGGTGGCAGTAGGGGTCGGCAAACGGACCCGACCGGGCGGCGCTGGCGAATGCGTTCAAGAACTCGACGTGCACAGGGCTCAATTAGCAGCCGCCCCCTGGCGAAGCGAGACGCGCAAACGAGACCGGCTGTTCGATCGCTCAGCTGGTGCTGGCGCTGGCGATTGCCGACAGCACTTCCACCTGAATCGTCAGGCGACGCTCGTTGCGGATCGGCGTGCCATCTAACTCGACGATCGTGAACTTGTCGTAGACGCGGCTCGCTTCGGTGCGGATCTTGGAGCCGACGATCTGCACGTTCTGGCGGTACAGCGCGCGCGTGATGGTCCACAGGAGGCCCGATCGATCGTCGGTTTCCACTTCGAGCACCGTGAGGGCTCCGTCCGCGTCCTCCAGGAAGCGCACGGTGGTGCCGAGTCCCGCGGGGGCGAGCGGCACCGGCGTGGGAGGGGGCAGCGTCTTTTCGGGGCGTCCGGCTAGGATTTCCTTGACCAGGCCGACGAATGCCCCGACCTGGTCGGCCGTGACTCGACCTTCGGGATCGCGGAGCCAGAAGATGTCGACGGCTTCCCTTGGCGTATGGCGCGTGTACGCCTCAGCGGCGTCCACGTCGAAGCCGAGCTCGGTGAGAGCTGAGCTGATCAATGAGAGTAGGCCGGGACGGTCGTCGGCCACGACGCACAGGGCGCGTTGACCCACGGTGGACCAAGGAAAAATCGTCGCTGCGATGGCCGAACCGGCGCGAATCTCCGAAGTGCGCGCATGAACTGCAATTTGCTCCGCATTGAAGCGCTCCCGATATTCATCGGGAAGCGACGCCGCAAATCTAGCCACACTGATTTCGGATTCGGTCACGTGATCCTCGACGCCCCCCGGCGCGGGCCGGAGGTTACACGGATTGCCTACCAGACCAAGGTGTCTCGGGAGTTTCGTTCAAGTGGTTTTGGTGGCGCGCCAGCACGAACAACAGATCACTCAACCGATTGAGATAGATGACGATTTCTGGCCGCACGCCGTCCAAATCCAAAGTGCGGCGCTCGGCACGACGACAAACCGTGCGCGCTAGATGGAGAGCGGCGCCGGACTGCGAGCCTGTCGGCAGGATGAAGGTAGAGAGCGCAGGCAGGTTGGCCTCGCTGCTGTCGATGTCGCCTTCGAGGCGGGTGACGTGCGAGCCATCGAGCAGCGGCATTTTGAGGCGCGCAACGTGCGAGGGTACGCAGGCCAGCTCGGCGCCCAAAGTGAAGAGTTCGGCTTGGATGCGCTGGACCACGCTGTCGAGCGCGGCATCGAGACCGAGCGAGCGAGCACAGCCGAGAGCGGCGTTCAGCTCGTCGACGGTCCCATAGGCTTCGACGCGCGTGTCGTTCTTCTTCACGCGGTCGCCTCCAAACAAACCAGTTTCGCCAGCGTCACCGGTGCGCGTGTAGATCTTCATGGCGTGAGCGTACACCAAACGCCCGCGTCGGCCGTCGCTCGTTCAGCGGGAGCCCGGAGGCGCTTCGCAACTCTCTTGCCAGCGTGCGAGATCGTTCTTCGAGCCGTCGATGATGCGCGCGCCGAACCCGGGAGGGACCGTGGCGTGTCCGTTCGGGCCGAAAGGACGTCGCCAAGCCACTTGACCCACCAAGCGGACGCGGCGCGCCGTGCGCGGTGGGGTCAGTTCGAGCCACACGACGTCCTCGCTCGGCGGCGCCAAGGTGCGCACGTAGATGCCGCCCGTACTCAGGTTGTAGCTGAAGCCGTGCTCGTCCTCGTCCAAGCCTTCGGAGCGAAATCGCACCGTCGTGCCGTACAGGTGACGGGCCGAGGTACGCTTGTCGAGCACGGGGCCGGCGGCCAGCTCATTGGCCATGAAGATCACGTTCTCGGGCGGAGCCGAAGCATCGGTCACTCGGGAGTCGTGCCTCATGCCCATCCGTCGATTCAGTTCCCCGAAGCGCTTCGGCTCTGCAGAGATGACGAAGTGTTGATGCGCGCCCGCTGCCGTGGTCGTCTCGATGAGCGCCTCGGGATCGGGACACAGCTCGGTGCAGAGCACGACCAAGGTGACGCCTTCTTCGAGCGCGAACAGGCGCAGGTCAATCGCTGTGACGGCGAAACGCACCTGGAACCCTGCATTGGCGAGCACGCGCGCCATGGCAACGCGCCTCGCCTGATCGAGTTCAGCCACGACAGCGGTACCGCGCGGCGGCAGGTCGCTGAACTGACGGACGCGGCTGAGCGCGCGTAGCCGTGTCGTCAATGACCACAAGCGATTGGGCGCGACCACATCGTCGGCGCCCCAGCTGAACGCACCCGTGAACTCCAGATCCGACGGGTCGTTGGCCAGCGCCAAGATGGGTAGCTGACGGTGGCGCTTCTGCGCGCGAGTTCCGATCGCCAAGGCCAAGGGCCCGTCTCCGCTCCCGCCGAGCAGGATCGCGCAGGGGTCGTTCCCGTCGAGCCAGCGCACTGCGTCCTCGGAGGAGTTGACGGTGTGAAGCTGGATCGCGGAGGCGGTGGCTGCGTCTTGCAAGCTGGTGCGTTCGAGCAGCTCGAAGTCACCGTAGGCCAGCAGGGCGGTTGGTTGAGTCATTGCAACCAGGCAACGGCGCCACCGCCCGGAAGTTGAGCGCCGCCGGCAACCGCCCGAAAATACCGCGCAATCCTCGGGCGGCGCGCGGCAGGCTCAGGCGGCGAAAATCTGCTCGATGACGGCTTCCATCTCGGCGGTCTTCGTTTCTTTCGCCAGAGCAAGCTCCTGAACCAAAAGGCCTTTGGCCTGATCGAGAAGGCGGCGCTCGCCGAATGACAGATCCTTGTCGAACTTGAGCCGGTTCATGTCGCGTAACACCTTGGCGATCTCTCGCGCCGAGCCGCTGGCGATCATCTCGGTGTAGGCCCGAAAGCGCCGATTCCAAGGCTGAACCGTCACTGCCACCTCGGCCGTGGCGAGAATGGCCAGGATGTTGTCCGCTTCTGTGGCCGACATCACGGGCCGGAGACCGACACGCGCGCCTGCCCCTTTGGGCACCATCACCCGCAGGCCCGAGCCTACGATGTGGAGCACGTAAACGATGCTGAGCGTGCCTCCGAAATCCTTCTCTTCGATGCTCGCGACGGAACCGACCCCATGCGCGGGATGCACGGCCAATTGACCGACCTCGAATTGGAACTCCGGCCTCGGGATTTCGCCCGAGCCATCGCCATCGACGCCTTCGTTCATCTGCCTGTGACCGAGGCGCGAAACGCGCTCGCTGCGCGTGTTGACGCGACTCTTGGGCTCGCTGCTGACTGCGACGGTGGTCTTGGCCACCGCACGCGAACTCTTGGCAGGCTTGGTTGCCACGACCGGTTTGCTCTGCGCTGCGCGTGGGCTTCTTGCTGCTGGTGCGGACATTGGTTCTCCCCGGAAAGGTGGGAGTCAATCCCACACTTCCCCCTTCTTGGTGGATTATCCATGCAAGGAGAGAGCCGGGTCAATCCGAACTCGATGGAGCGACCGGCGTCGGTGTTCCCGTCGAACTCGGTTCGCGCTCGTTCACCATTGCCCCGAGCGTGCGCGCACTGAACCACTGCAAGCGATCGAGAACACTGGCGAGAGCGAATCGTGCGTCGGCATGACAGAGTTCGAGACCACGCGTTCGCTCATCGCTCGACCCCAGCCGCTCGCACTCGACGTGTACGGACGACTCCAGCGCGCCACCGCCCAGCGCCCGCACTTCGGCTGTGTCGAGGATCTGCTGCAGCCGCAACCTCCAAAGGTCCGCGAGCTCCGCGCCGCTCGCGTCCCAGGCGCCCAGGGCGTGCGCGCGCACGGACAGCGAGCCACCATCGACGAAAAGGGCTCCACTCAGGGCCAGAATGCCAGCGCCGAGCTCTTCGGTTGCCTCGAGGCCGTGCCCGTTGAACGGGCCGAGCGAGAAAAGGCGGAGCGGAGCGGCAGTGTCGAGCGACGCCAGCGGCGCCAGGTGGACGCTTGCGAGTGCGGGCGGAGAGCGCCTGAGTTTCTTCTCGGCGTACGCGCGCACGATCGATGACAACTTGGGATCGCGTTCGGCGACCGCGACGAGGTGATTGCCGAGCCGGAGCAGCGCCGAGGGCTCGCGATCGGTGACATAGGTCCACGTCACGAGGTCTGGCGGGGTGTTGCGTGGCCCCGAGGCGGACCAGGCGCGCTTGCGGAGACTGGCTTCGACGGCGGGGCCCACGCGACTTCCATCGAACAGCCACAAGCTACCCAGCTGGTACTGCCCGAACCAAGCCTCATCGATGAGTCGCGGGTCGGCAGCTGTGAGCGCTACGTAGGCCCTCAAACGCTCTGCGCTGACGACGCGCCCCACCGCCCGTTCGAGTTCGGGGTCTGCCCAAAGTCTTGCCGGTCGCAGCTGAACGAGCCAGCGCAGGCCCAAGCTGGGCAGGTAGCTCTCCAGCGGGCCACGATACAACGCCGGTGGCGCTGGCCGAGCAACGTTCGACGCCGGAGAGGCCGCGCAACTCAGCGAAAGCGCGCTGGCACAGATCCAGGAGCGCGCAGGACCGACGCGCTCCCGCACTCGGCCGCGCCGGCCGTCTCTCAATCGTCGCCCGAGGCTGCGCTGCTGCCCAAGGCCGCGGCAGCCGCGTCGTCGTCATCGCGACTCTGGTCAACCAACTCTTTGAGTTCCTTACCAACTTTGAAGAAGGGGAGGCGCTTTGCGGAAACGGGCACTGGGTTACCCGTCCGCGGGTTGCGACCGGCGTACGGCTTGTAAGGCCGCACCGTGAAGCTACCAAAGCCTCGAATCTCGATGCCTTCGTTGTGCTGCAACGCTTCGGTCATCGCGTCGAAGACGCAATTGACTACGAGCTCTGCCCGAGCCTTCGTCAGTTCGCCCCGCGCCGCTATGGCTTCAATCAGCTCGCTCTTGGTCATCCTGCGCGAGTCTCCCTCTCCCGTTGACCCCTGATCGTTTTCCGTAAGCTGCTGAATGTCAACGCTATTTTCCCTCGAGCCCCCGGAAGTGCAGTGTGAGTGTAAGCAGAGGTGGGTGGTTTGCTGACTTCTCGGCTGGGTCTGGGGCCGTTGCGGGCGCATCTCCGAACTCGCGTCATGATTGGTCGATGAGTGCCTCCGTGTCTTGGGTGCCGGACCCAGCCGCCGAATGGGAGGAAGCGTTTTTAGACTTGGAACGAGCGCTTTCGGGCCGACGCATCTGCCTGTTGACGGGGGCCGGTTGCTCGACCGAATCGGGCATCCCCGACTACCGAGGTGGGGGCACAGCCCGTCGGGCTCGGAATCCGATCCAATTTCGCGAGTTCCTGGCAAGCGAGACCGGGCGCCAGCGCTACTGGGCCCGCGCGACCTTGGGTTGGCCGCGCTTTCGCAAAGCCGAGCCCGGGCGGGCGCATCGCGCCGCCGCTACTCTCGAAAATGCTGGAGCGCTGAGCGGCATCATCACGCAGAACGTCGATCGCCTCCACAGCCGAGCGGGTTCGTCGAGGGTCGTCGAGCTCCACGGCGCGCTCGATGAAGTCGTTTGCCTGAGCTGTGGCGCCCTCGAGCCCCGCGACGCGCTGCAGGTACGCCTGCTCGAAGCCAATCCCGCCTGGTCGTCGCGAGAGGTGTCGCTTGCGCCAGACGGTGATGCGGAGCTCGACGCCGAGACCGTCAGGGACTTCCGCGTGCTTGGCTGCGTTGGTTGCGCTGGTGTACTCAAGCCTCGCGTCGTCTTCTTTGGGGAGGGCGTCCCTGCACCTACTGTGGCGTCTGCGTTCCAGCTGCTTCAGGAAGCCGATTGTTTGCTGGTCGTCGGCTCTTCTCTGGCCGTTTTTTCGGGATATCGCTTCGTCCGACGTGCCATTGAGCAAACGAAACCCGTCTACATCGTCAACATCGGTGCCACGCGCGCGGATGCCGTGGCGAGCGGGCGTGTGGCCGGTCAGGCGGGCGAGGTGCTCGGGCGCTTGGCCTCACGCTGGACTGGCAATTCCGTGCTGCACTTTTGAAGGTCGAAGTTTTGCTGTAGTCCCAGTGACGAGGGAAGAGGGCGAGGAGAAGTTACGTAGACCTCGGGTCAGCGCACTTGGCGCACCGCATTCCCAGGAGAGTAGTACTTCATGAAGCATTCATCTTTCGTTTCGAGAATCGCCGTGGGCTTCGCGACTTGCGGTCTGGTCGGTTCAGTCGCCCTGTCAGCGCTTGCTGAGCCCGCTTCTGCGCCCCGCGATTCCGCAGTCGCGCTGACCGGCACGCCTGAAGAGATCGCCAAAGCCAAGGAAGAAGAGAAGAAGGCCAAGGAGGTCGCACGCAAGTCCGGCCAAGAGGCAGACAAGGCCGAGCGCGATGCCAAGCGTGCCGAGGACAAGGCAGCGCGTGAAGCGGATCAGGCCAAGCGTGCCGACGAGCGTGCCGCAGAAGCCAAGAAGAAGGCCGATGAGGCAGCCAAGGAAGCCGTAGAAGCAAAAAAGGCCGCTGACGAAGCAGCTGCAGAGGCTCAGAAGGCTGCGCAAGAAGCTGCCAAGGCTCAGAAGGCGGCTGAAGAAGCCGAAAAGAAGCGCAAGGAACTCGAGGGAAAGGCCTGAACGCTTCAAGGTTCAGCGCACGCGCGTGAGCTCGAGTCGGTCGAGGTGTCGTGGCGAGAGCAGAGCTCGCTTCAGGTGCACCTCGACCCTGCCGGGCAGTTCCTGATCGGCGAGGTCTTCAGCGAAGCATTCGCTCTCGGCGGACCAGTAAACGGCGCGCACTCGGTAGAGTCCCCGCGGCACTGCGCTGGCGTCGACCGTGAGGTGTGGAGCGCTTGCACGCATGGGCAGGGATGGATGCAAGAGCAGGGAGCGTCCGGCGGAGACGCAGGAACCGGGGGGGTAGTCGGGATGTGCCCACAGCCCGTGCTCGGCAAGCACAGGCCATTCGCTCTCCATTTCGAGCACGATCGGCTCCGATTCGCTCGGCGGCTCGGGCCAGATTACGGGCGTCGCTGCACCGTTTCGAAAGCGGTAGCTCGCAGGGCGGCCGAGTCGCTCCCACAAGAAGCGTTCGCGCAGGGCATCGCCAGTGCGCGCGACCAACGGAGCACGGGGCGGGCCGCCCTGCGCGAGTGGCAGCGCGCTGGGCTTGAACTGGCCCAAAAAGACGTGATCGGACTCGACGAAAACGAGACTGGGGCCGAGCCCTGCAGGAATCGCCGGTCCAGCACCTTCGCGGCGCGCGCCGAGATGCGAGTGCGAGAAGCTGCCGTGCACCGCGAAGCCGAGCAGCGCCAGAGCGAGGCCGAATCGGGCTCGCCCCAGACCGAGGAAAGCAGCCCCGAGTGCGACGTGTTCGATCGGCAAGAGCTCACTGAGAAAACGGCCGCCGCCTCCCGGGTAGCTCCCGTCGAAGTAGAACGAGGCGTAGGCGAGTGGCAAGCCAGCCAGCAGTGTCAAGAACAAGCGACCGTGGGCAAGGTGCCTTCGTTTGAGCATCCACCACAGCGCAACCAGAGCGAGTGGTTCGAAATTGGCTATGTCCAGGCAGTGAGCGTGCAGCCGATTGAGGGTGTTGCGGAGCGCCCACCACAGCGTCAGTCCGCCACCTTGAGCGCGCACGACTTCGGGATGCTCGAAGGCGCAACCTTTGCCGAGACCGAGGCCGAAGCAGCCAGGTGGACCATCGGACAAAGCATAGTAGCGGAGCTGCGGGGAGCCGAAGAACTCGCCCGTCAGGGCATGGTGATGCCAGAGCAGCAAGCCCAGAGCTGGCAAACTGCCGATTGTCACCAGGCACCAGCTTCGCCCGTCCAGAGCGCCGCGAAGCAGAAGAAACCCGAGACAAATGCAGCCAAATAGCAGGCCTGTCAGTTCGCGTGTGCAAATCAAGAGGCCCGCGGTTGCACCGAGCGCGAGCGCAAGTGTCCGGACGCGCGGCGCCCCCACTGAAGGCTGCCGCGCGCTGCGCTCCAGGCGCAAGCACACCAGTACCAGCGTCACGGCGAGCAACGCCGACCAACCGTGCGACATGGTGTCTGCTGTCTGATAGCGAAGACAGGCACTGAGCAAGCTGAAGGTCCCTGCCAACAGCGCAGCCCGCCATGAGCGCGTGATGTCGAGCGCCAGGCGCGCAGTGACCCACACGAGGCCAAAAGCGAGGCACGGGCCGACGACCGCGTAGCTTGCTACGAGCTCACCCAGCGCGAGCAGCAGCGGGTAGCCGGGCGGAAAGATGACGCCGAGGCGCAGCGGAAGGTCATCGGGTTGAATCAAAAATCGGCCGCGAAACAGTGCGCTCGGCTCGGGCGGGACGAACGTGAACGAGCCGGCGGCCAGTAGGCGACCTTCGAGCAGGTAGGCCGTTGCGTCGATGATGCGGGGCGCATCGCCGAGGTAAAAATGTGCGTAGCCAAGCGATCCCAGGGCGGCTGCAACGGCGAGCCCGAAAAGCAACAGCCGAGGTCGGGCCAGGAGCAGGCGACGCGACGGCGGCGGCACGAGCAAACACAAAAGACCGAGCGCGAGGGCGCTTCCCGCCACCCAGCCTTCGGGGACTCCCCAGCGGAACAGCGGGGAGGTGGGCATCAGCGCGCGACGGAGAAGAGGTGGTAGAGGTGCAGATCACCCTCGAGCACGCGGAGTCGAATGGATAGCGGCTCGGACGCCCGCGGCAGCTCGGCGCGCACTTCTTGCCATTGATCGCCGGGCTCGAACTGGATGATCCGACTCGGCCCCCCTTCGATCGTTACTTCGAGGCGCGCGGGCCTCGGCGGAGCCACACGAATGAGCAGGCTGCCCCGCTCGCGCGAGGCCGCGCGAAGTCGGAACGACAAGCTGAAGCCGGGGGCCAACAACCGTCCGGCGTCCCAGAGGTCGCGATCGGGAAAGCGAGGATCGGGCAGCATCTTCATGTCCACGTAGCCCACGGCGGGTTGATCGAACTCGGCCCCGTGCGCGCGCTCGCTGAGCAGGTCGGCGACATCCAGTTCGTCGACGACGCGCTCGCGGCGAATCGTGGCGAACGGTTGCCCGCTGTGTTCGAGCGGTGACCAGTCCGGATCGTAAATGACCTTGCTGGCGCCGCCGCAGATGACGTTGCCGCGTACCGGGAACTCGTGGACCGGGCGTCCGAACCACAGCACGAAGGTGCCCCACCAAGAGGGGTAGAGCGCCAGTACATCCGGGCGGTTCGAGGGAGCCATGTGCTCGATCAATTCGACCGCAGCGCCCACGCCCTGCCGACTGGCCTTGGCGATGGGCAACCCTTCATACCCGCCAAGTCCGATCAGGTCGAAGGCCGGCAGGTCGGAAACGAACGGAATGGCGCCGGCATCGCTCACCATCACGCGGTGAGGCCGCGGCGAGGCCGCGCGCCGCAGGTAGTCTCCGGCGCGAATGTGTTGCTCCAAGATGTTGCGCGACGCGCGTCCGAAGAACCAAACTTGCTCTCGAAACCGAGGAACTTGGGTCACGACGAAAGCCGCTGCCAGGACCCCGACAGGACCGAGCAACGCCACCCGGGACGGCCACGGTTTCAGCGGTCGAGCGAACGCCCAAGAAATCGCGCCGGCGATGCCGAGAGCGACCGCGAGTAAGAGCCAGGCTACAGCCGGCATCGTGTAACGCTCGTTTTGCCATCGAACCTGCCCGTTCAACGCGACCGTGACGATCCACAACACCAAACTGAGCCACAGCAGGATGCCGTAGCGGCGCGTGCTCTGAAAGAACAATGGCAGTAGGCCAAGAACCCAGACGACGTAGCCCAAGAAAGGCACGGCGCTGAAATGGTACTCGGCCACGCGCCGCACTTGGTAGCTGATGTGGAATAGCCAGGCGTCCAACACCTGACTCGACGTCAGGTAAGGGTGGTGAAGCTCCAGCTTGGCTAGCGCGCCGGCAGCCGATGAATCGCCGGTGAAGACCCGATTGGCCCAAAGGTGGCCGGCCATGACCAGTGCCCCCGGTAAACCAATGACGAACAGGGCCGAGAGCATCGAGAGAACTCGCGAACGCGGCTTTCTCCCAGCGGTATGCCTCCAACAGAAGCCGGCGACGGCGATGCCGAACACGGCCACGAGAAGCGCCGCCTCCGGCCGTGTGGCGACCAATAGCGCGCAAGAAAGCCCCAGCCCCAGCGTGGCGCCGGGCGCGACACGACCGGACTCGAGTGCCCGCACGAGATCGTCCCAGAGCACGAAGCAGAGGCCCCAAAGCGCCAGGAACAGAGCCACTTCCATGCCGCTGAACAAGCTCCAGTTCAGTACGCCCGTCGACAAGAAGCAGGCGGGACCCAGCAAGCACATCCAAGGTGGAAGATCGCGGAACAGCCGCTTGGCCGCCAACAGTGTGGCAAACGTACACACGCAGGCGACGATGCCGGCCCACACCACGAAGTTGAGGCCGCGATAGCCGATCAAGTAGCCGAGCGCCAAGACGAAGGGGTAAAGCAAGCTAGTGCCGCCACTCGAATAGCCGTTGCCTTCGCTCCACTGGAATGGAAAGCCGCGCGCCGTTGCGCGCGCAAAGTCGAAGTGAATGAAGACGTCGTCCAGAGGTGCGGACCACCAGGTGGCGCGCGTTCCTTGGATGGCCTCGTCGAAGCCGTTGGCGGAGAACCACAAGCCGACGTGCTCGGTCTGCAGCTTGAGCGAGCCGTAAAATAGCCGCGCATTCATCAGCACCAGCAGCGCAGACGTCAACACGTAGACCTGACCGGGAGTCAGGCGCAGAAAGCGCGTGCCTCGCGGTTGGAACTCGGACTCTTTCAAATCGGACGGCGAAGCGTCGGCCATCGGGGGCCCCGGGTCTAACAGTGTACCTGGGCTTCGTCGACCTGAGCTGTAAACTGCGGCTCAGGATGGCTTGGACCCGAGAACGCGTGGTGATCGTGCCGCTAGTGGGCGGTGTGGTGCTCGCGGTCATCGTGCTGGCGACCATCATGTTCCGCTCGAGCTTTCAGCTCGAGCAATTGCGTGAGCGTTCGGTGGTCGAGGCCACGCTCTCGCTCGCCAACGAGAAGGCCGATCGACTCGACAAGCGCATCATCGAACAAGACAACGCCGTCGCCGATCTGACGGAGTCGGACACGCTCGAGAATTTCGGTGAACGTTGGCTCGATGTCGGCTCGGTGCAGACGCCAACGGTGCGCGCCGTGCTGGTCGTCGATTTGTCCGAGCCATCGCGCGAAGTCGTGGCCTATGCGTCGCGCGCACCCGGAGTCGAGGACGACCGTTTTCGTCGCCTGCTGTTGCGTCGTTTCTGGCCCGAGCTGTCGCTCGGCGGATCCAATCGCGAAGAGCTGCGCCACCTGCACACCAGCTTGGACGCGCAGAGCTATTTGATCAGCCATTTCGAACGCCAAATCTCTGGTCGCCTGCGTCTGATCGTCGTCTGGCACGACGTGCCGCGCGTGGTCCACGATCTGTTTCCCCGGCTCTACGCTGAAGCCGAAGGGCAACCGAGTCGCGTCAACGTCGTCGACCAGAAGGGTCGCATCGTCTTTGGCCCTCCACTGAGTCGCGGCGGTCTCACGCTCGGGCGACCATTTGCCACAACCCTCTACAAATGGCGCGTGAACGTCAGTGTGACGGCCTCCGAAGAACTGGCTGCGGCGGTCGAGCGCCGTCGCATCCTGGAGATGGGCCTAGTGGGCCTGTCGAGTTTGGTAGTGATTTTCGGTCTGATGATCATCATGGTCGCGGCCGATCGTGAGCGGAAGCTGGCCATGCTCAAGAGCGAGTTCGTGGCCAATGTCTCCCACGAGCTCAAGACGCCGCTGGCGCTGGTCCGCATGTTCAGCGAGATGCTCTACACGGGTCGCGGGGATCCCGAGAAGCAGCAGAAGTACCTCGAAATCATCGTCACCGAGAGTGAACGTCTGACGGCTTTGATCGACAACGTCCTCGATTTCGCCCGTGTGGAGCGTGGCAAGACCTCTTTCGAGTTCCGACAGGTCGACCTGGCCGATGCCGTCACGCGCGCGGTCGACGTCTGTCGGGGTCGCGCTGAACGCCAGGGCGTCGAGCTCCGGCTGGTCTTGCCGGAACAGCCAGCCACGGCGACGCTCGACGAGCGCGCGCTGGAGATCGCCCTGATCAACCTGGTGGACAACGCGCTCAAGTACGCGCCGCAGAGCCAGCTGGTCGAGGTCGAGCTACGTCGCGACGGACCCCACTATCGCGTTTCCGTCCTCGACCAGGGTCCAGGAATAGCCAAAGAAGAGCGGCGGCGCATTTTCGAGCGCTTCGTGCGCGGCAAGGCCCGGCCTGGCGATGCGGTCCGCGGCAGCGGTATCGGCTTGTCCCTCGTCCTGCAGATCGCCCAGGCGCACGGAGGACGCGCCTGGGTCGAGGAGGGAAACGGCGAAAGCCCCAAGGCGGGCGCTCTGTTCGTGTTCACGGTGCGCGGCTAGCTCAGAAGTCGATCGTGGCCCAGGGCGCAAACCTGCTTCACTCGTTCACTTCGCCGTCGTCTTTGGCGCTTTGCATCTTCAGCAAATCGGCGTCCGACAGGAAGATCGAGTTGCCCGGCTTGGCTCGAGCGGGCGCCGCACCCTGTGCAGCTACGGGAGCCTGCGGCGTCGCTGCTGGTGCCTGCGGCGTCGCTGCTGCCGCAGAGGGTGCTTGCAGAGTCGGGCGAATCTCCGCCTCGTCCCGCAACGGTTCGTCTTCGTCGCCTTCTTCGGCCTGGCTCGGATCGGTGTCTTCGCTGCCGCCGGCCGGACCGGTTACCACGGGCGCGGCGGGTGCAACCGAAAGTGCAGGCGGCAGCACAATAGCGTCGAGAATCGGATCGTATTTGGACCGTACTTCGGCGAACTCCGCGCGATGGGAGGGCGGCAGCACCCGCATGCCGTCCAGGTTCAACGACTCGGCATCGATGTAAACGCCGTCTTTGCGCATGGTAAAATGCAGGTGCGGCCCGGTCGAACGCCCCGTGGTGCCGCAGTAGCCGATAATCTGCATGCGTTCGACAGGGTCGCCGACGTGCAGACTGGTGACGTACCGCGACAAATGCGCGTAGCCCGATTCGTAGCCTCCGGCGTGCTTGAGCTTCACCAGGTTGCCACTCGGTCCAGCGGGTCCAATGAACGTGACCGTACCCGGAGCCGTCGCACCGATCGGCGTACCCGAAGGCGCACCAAAATCAGTACCGTTGTGCGGCATGATCTTGTGCAGCACCGGATGCATGCGCTTCATGTTGAAGTGCGACGTCACCGGGGCGGTCGGAATCGGCTTGCGCCAACCGCCTTCGAAAGGCGCCTTGCCGTTGGCGTCGAAGTAGCCCCCCTGCTCCGGGTGCGAGTAGTAGTAAAACCGCTGTGTCGGCTTGCCCTCGCGCAAGAGTTCGATGGCCTCGACGCCGGCGTAGCGCGAGAACTCGCCAAGTACGGTGACCTCTTGGACGATAATGCGCAGTCGATCGCCTCCGCGCATCTCGGCAAGCATCATGTGTCCAGCCAGAGCTTTCTCGACCACGCTGCTCAGGCCGGTATCGAATCCCGCGGCGCGGGCCGACTCTTCGAATGACTTTCCGTCATGGGCCAGGGCGCGACGCACCTGGTTCCGCTCGACTTTCAGGTCGAGCTTTTCGCCGCGAAGCAGGCCATCGGCGCTGGTCTTGGCTTGGTAGACTTCCTCGGGGCCCGAGATGTACTCGAAGGCCTTCAGTTTCTTCGAACCTTGCTCGACCAAGGCGCGGAATTGGTCGCTCGACGCGCAACGGTCGAGGTTCTTCACGTCTTTGAGCGCTACGTACGCGCGGTAGGCTTCCGACTTGGGAACACCGGCGTCTTGAATGGCCTTGAGGAAGGGCAGCTTGCCGACGGTACCGCGGATGACCCGCATTCCAGCGGCGCTCTTGTCGTCGTCGACGCGCCACGGCCCTGCTACGCGCTTGCGCTCGACGCGCACCGGTTCGGTGGGTTCGGGCGGCTTGTCCATCGGCGCGGAGAGGCCGGTTTCGGTCGCAGGGATCGGTAGGCCCTGATGCGTCCGACCCAACACGACGCCCAAGGTGCCCATGATCGTGAGACCGAGCAACGCGCCCAGCAGCGCCGTCAAGTTCGGCGAGAGCTTGGAACCGAGCGCAGGCGGAAGCGTGTGGTGTCCGGCGATGCGCTCGAGTTCGGCCGCCACTTCGGCTGGCGGTGCGGCTGGCGTACCCACGAACGGCGCGGGTGGTACACTGGTCGATTCGGGGGCGGGCAAGGAGGAAAGCGGCGGCGCAGCGGCGGGAGCGTTCGGCGGCGTCGGCTGCACCTCGGACACCTTCAGCCAGGGCTCGGTCGTGTCTTCGGGAATTGCGGATCCGTTGTTGCGCGAACGTGCCAGGAGTCGCGCCCTCACCGGATGCTCGTCCGTGGGACCGGTGAAGCCCGGGGCGGGAGCGCCGGGGCCGCTCAGCGCGAACGGATCGGCGACACCGGGATCCACGATGGACGCAACGAGGCGAGGCCCGGGCTTGGACGAGACCTGCTCGGTCGACGAACGCGATGCAGACGCTTCGTCGTCATTCGAATCGGGGGGAACGCTCGACAACCCCGGCGGGGTAGCAGCGGCGCGGATTCGTTTCAAGGAACGGGCCGGCCGAGTGGGGGGCGCACGTTCAGTGGAATTTGGTAGGGTCCTCCGTGCACACCGCGCCGAAGCCTGGCTTTCGGCCTTCGCTGGCAACCATGAAAACCCTCGTCGCGCGTCTGAAAGAGGCTCATCGGGTCGTCCTCGCGCGCCTGCGAGGGGGAGAACTCACCCCTTCACGGCTCGCTGGCTCAGTCGCGCTCGGCTTGTTCATCGGGATCTTGCCGCTGTACGGCGCGCACTTACCGCTCTGCGCCTTCTTTGCGCTCGCGCTACGGCTTGACGCTTTCTTGACTTACTTGGCCGCCAACATCTCCGTGCCACCGATGATCCCGTTCTTGCTGTACGGCGGGCTGCAGCTCGGAGCGTTCGTCCTGACCGGTTCGTTTCGCCAACTGTCTACCGACGATTTGGAGCCCGGCTCGATCCTCGGCCTGGGAACCGAACTCGTGGTTGGTTCAGTCGTGCTGGCCTCGCTCGCGGCCCTCGTCGGCGGCGCGCTCAGCTACTCCGTCGCGCGCTGGCTGCGCGCTCGGCGCCTTGCCCGAACGAACTCGCGATTCGACCTGGCAATCGAGCGGACGCAGCGCCACTACCAAGACGCTCCGAAGCCGCACCGCTACTACGTTGCCTCGAAGCTGAAGATGGATCCTCTGACGCACGAGCTGTTCGAGGCTTGCGAACGCGGCTTGATTGCCGGCGACTTGCTCGACGTCGGCGCTGGCCGCGGGCAATTCGCCCTATTTTTGGCCGAACTGGGCGCGGTCCGTACCTTGACGGGCTTCGACCACGATCGCACGAAAATCGAGCTCGCGGCCGCCGCAGCTCGCGCTTGGGGTGGTACGGCGCGCTTCAGCATCGGTGATTTGCGCGCACAACCTCTGCCCCAGGCCGATACGATTCTGTTGCTCGACGTGCTGCACTATCTGAACACGCTGGAGCAAGACGCAGTGCTCGGGCGAGTCGCGAGTGCCCTCCGACCGGGCGGATTCATGTTCGTCCGCGAAACCAATCGCGGCTCGGGTCTGGGCTCCTTTTTGGCGAGTCAGTTCGAGAAGCTGGCCAAGCTGCTGGGCATCAATCGGGGCGAGCGTTTGGTCTTTCGCTCACCTGCCGAGTACGAGCGGACGCTGATTCAGCTGGGCCTGGAAGTCGAACGGGCGAAAGGCCGCGGCGCGCTCGACAACGTGCTGTTGATCGCTCGCCATCCCCAGACAGCGCTGTGAGCGACGGCAGGCAGCTGCCGGCGCTCAACCCACTCGACCGGTGCGCCGAACGGCCCGCGCCCGCTCCAGAATCTGGTCCAGGCCCAGTTCGCTCGCGTCGATCAACTCGTCGACGCTGGCGTCGAGACCTTCGGCGATCTGGGGCAATGCCAAACGCGCGGCGTCTACGACTTCCAAGCGCATCTCGGTGAGAGCTTCGAGCGAGGCCACGCCGAACTCGCGAATGCCGCACGGGACGATCAGCCGAAAAAGCGACAAATCGGTGGTCAAATTCAGCGCAAAGCCGTGTTGCGTGATCCAACGTGAAATGCGGACGCCGATGGCACCAATCTTCACGGGCGTTTGCGCGGCCGCTTCGCCGGGCCAATGCGCAAGCGACTCCCGATCGACCCACAGGCCGATCTTGCCTGTCATGCTGCCGGTATTGAGCCCGTAAGGCGCGACCAATCGGCTCATCACTCTCGTCAGCCCCTGCACGTACTTGCGCACGTCTTGGCGATCAGGGGACAAGTCGACGATGGGGTAGGCGATGAGCTGGCCCGGCGCATGCAGCGTGACGTCGCCTCCGCGGCCCGTGTCGACGAGGCCGACGCCGAGCTGAATCAATGTCTCGGGATTGACCAAGAGGTTTTCGAGCTTGGCGCCGCGGCCCAGCGTGATCACTGGTTCGTGCTCGAGTAGCAGCACGGTGTCGCCCACGCGGCCCGAGCGTCGCTCCTCGAACAGCTGTTGCATCAAGGCGTGCACCGCCGGGTAGGCACGTCGGCCCAGCCAGAAGCCAGTCAGGTGTCGTGCGCTCATCGCGGCGTTGGTCTAGCACCAAGCGGCGCGTTGGATCGCCCCTTCCGTCACTGACCGGTTCGCTCCGTCGGCTACTCGGGAACTTTGATGCCCTGCGCCCGACGCTCGTCGCGGAAATCATCGATATTTTCCGTGAAGATGTTGGCGATGTCGGGGTCGAACTGCGTCGTCGAGCAGCGCTCGATTTCGCCCACGGTCACTTCGTGCGGCAAGGCGCCGCGATAGGCTCGGTCGCTGGTCATGGCGTCGTAGGTGTCCGCGACGCTGATGATGCGGGCGATGAGGGGGATGTCCTTGCCGACCAGACCGAGTGGGTATCCGCGTCCGTCCCAACGCTCGTGGTGCAGGTAGACGCCCGGAATGACGGGCGCCAGGAATGCGATTGGATCGAGAATTTCCTTCCCGTGCGTCGGATGCGCTTGGAACGTCTCGTACTCGCTGGCCGTGAGCTTCCCGGGCTTGTTCAGGTTGAGTACGCAGCCGACCTTGCCGATATCGTGCATCAGCGCCGCTTGGCGCACGATTTCGACTTGGGCCTCGTCGAGACCCATCCAACGAGCCAGGCGCATGGCATAGATCGCCACGCGCTCGGAGTGTCCAGCGGTGTAGCGGTCCATCTTGTCGATGGTCGTCGCCAAGCTCTGGATGGTTTGCTGAAAGGTCGCCTGTAGGTCTTGGTAGAGGCGCGCGTTCTCGATTGCAGCTGCGGCTCGGGAAGCCACGATGCTGAGCAGCTTGCGCTGACCCTCCGTGAAGCGCTTGCCGGTCGTCCACGATTTCACGGCGATGAAGCCGAGCAAGCGGTCTTGGATACGCAACGGAACGGCCGCCAGACTGACCAATGGGCGCTCAGAAGGTTCTGCGAGCAGGGCCCAGCTGTCCGAACCATTGACGATGATCGGCATTTCGAGACCCAAACGCTCGACCATGCGCTGCGCGTCGATCGTTCCGGGATTGAGGCTCAACCCCTCGGTTACGCCCACCTTGCGCGCGCGCTCGAACAGCCCCCCCTCGCCGTCGTCGAGCCACATGGTGACGGCGTCGGCCTGGACTTCGCCGATGGCGTTGTCGAGCACAGTGGCCACGACCTCGTCGAGACTCAAGCTCGACGTGATCGCTTCGCTCACCTTGTAGAGACTGAGTGCCTCGCGAAGACGCAGATTTTCTGCGGCGAGGCGTTGCTTCTCCAACCCTCGCTGCACGACGTGCACGATCTCTTCCACCTTGAATGGCTTCAGGATGTAGTCATAAGCGCCATGTTTCATGGCGTCGATGGCCGTCTCCACCGTACCGAAGCCGGTCATGATCACGGTCAAGGCCTCGGGCTGGAGCTTGGCGACGTGCTGGAGCAGGTCGAGGCCGCCCATGCGAGGCATTTTCAGGTCGCTGATCACCAGATCGAAATGCGCCCGTGAGAGTTCGGTGACGGCCTGGGTTCCGTCGGACGCCGTGCGCACGGCGTAGCCTTCCATCGTCAGAAAGTCCGACAAGATGTCGCGGATGAACTTCTCGTCGTCGACGACGAGCACGCGAGGCTGTTCGGGGAGAATGGTGACGCCGGTGATCATCGCGGGTGTGCGCCGCCCAGAATGCCCCCGAGACCGCGGCGAGGCGGGGCGACGTCGTGGGTCTGGAGGAAGCGAAGGTTCATGCCGTTGATCAGGGCGTGCGCCAGGACGGGGCCAGCGAGGGAGCCGGTCAGGGCGAACAATGCGCCAAGGGCCAAGCCCATGATTGTTGCCCAGGCCACCCAAATCCAGCGCGCTCGACCGGGAAGTTGGTGAACCAGACCGAAAACGACCGCCTGCACCCCCAAGTTCGTGGCGGGCTGCAAAAGTGAGCGAAACAAAAGCTCTTCACCAAGGGCCGAAAGGAGCGCCAAGGTGAGGATGGCGCCTCCGGGTAGGCCCTGCGCGAGGGGCCGCAATTCGGCGTGGAGAGTTCGGGCCCAGGCGGAGCGGTGTACCAGGGAGCGTGTGCCCAGAACGACGACCAAGCCCCAGGTAAGACCGAGCAGCGCGCTGTAGCCGTGCGCCGCCAGGGGCGACAGTTCGAGCCACGGGTCTTGGTACTGCCAGGGGCTCTCGTGCCACGAGTACGCACCGAAGCCGGCAGCCAGGCCGAGCAGTCCGTAGATCCCCGCTACGGCCGTCCAACGGATCATGGGGCGACTATGGCATGGCCTTGCGGTGCTGGGTATTGTCCCTCGCCGTGGAGCCCGACGAGCCGCCGAACCAAGCCACGCTGCTGGCGGAAGCCACGCTGCTGGAGGAATCCAGGGCGCTGGATCAAGCCCGGGCGTTGGATGAACCGACCGCCCTCATGGACGGTGCGGACGAGAGCGAGGACTTCGAGCCGGAATTGCCGGCCGGCGGTGTTTCGGCCAGCGCGTCTGCCTTGGTGACCGGTGCGCTCGATTTGGTCGATTCCGTGCTTGGGCACCTGCGGGCGTTGGGGGTGACGGCCGATGCCGACGAGCTCCGGGCCTATGGTCGACAAGGTTTGCTCGAGGCGGCGGCGCGATTCGATCCGGAGCGTGGCGACGATTTTCGCAAGTTTGCGTACCTGCGCGTGCGCGGCGCAATGCTGGACGGTATGCGCAAGATGGGCAGCTGGTCACGCCGAGGCTACGAGCGCATCCAGCTGATGCGAGCAGCCCATGCCACGACAGAAGCGGCCTTCACCGACGCTTCGCCGACGGCTCGGCTCACTCCCGAGGTCGCGGCTGAACGTCTCCGTCAACACATGGCGCAGATGGCCACGGCCATGACCCTCGGCGTCTTCGTCGAAGCGGCTTTCGACGGGACCGAAGTCGTCTCGCGCGATCCAGGGCAGTCGGCCGAAGAAGCACTGGCCGAAGAGCAGGTGCGAGCGCTGGTGCGACTAGCCGTCACGGAGCTGCCCGAACTCGAGGCCGAGGTCGTGCAGCGTTACTACCTACAAGGCCAGTGTCTCGACGACGTGGCCCGCGATTGGGGCTGCACCAAGTCTTGGGTCAGCCGCGTGCACACCCGGGCCATCAAACGCTTGGGTGTGCGTCTGCGCGGCCTCAAATAGCCAATTGTGGGCAGGTTTCCAGCGCGATCTCCGTCTCGTCCAGATCGCGCTATGGATCGGGCCAAGAACTGTCGAGAAGCACTGATGTCCGAGAGAATCCTGGTGGCCATGAGCGGGGGCGTCGATTCGTCCGTCGCAGCTGCGCGTCTGCAGGCCGCCGGATTTTCTGTCATCGGCGTCACGCTGCACCTCTGGGACTACCCAGATGACGGCAGCGTCAAAGGGCGGTGTTGCGCCCCCGAGGACGTGCACGACGCGCGTCGCGTAGCCGATGCCCTGGGCTTTCCTCACTATGCCTTCGATCGGCGCGAGCTGTTCGAGCGCGAAGTCGTGACGCCTTTCGTCGAGTCGTACTTGGCAGGCAGCACCCCCAGCCCCTGCGTACGTTGCAACCGAGGCGTCAAGATTGCCGAGCTCCTGGCTCTGGCCGATCGCTTGGGCGCGCAGTCGGTGGCGACCGGCCACTACGCGCGGCTCCAGCGCGTCGAGACGGCTGACGGCGTGCGCTTGGACCTGCTCAAGGCGCGCGACCTCAGCAAAGACCAAAGCTATTTTTTGCACATGCTGCCGGACGCCGTGCTCTCCCGGTTCGTGTTTCCGCTGGGCGAGTTGGACAAGTCCACGGTGCGTGCGCAGGCGCAGGCACTCGCGCTGCCGGGCGCCAACAAGGGCGAGAGCCAGGAACTCTGCTTCGTGCCCACCGGGCGCTACGACGAACTGGTTGAAAAACGCGCGCCCGAACGAGTACGCCCGGGACCGATCATCGGCCCCGACGGCCGGACCGTGGGCGAGCATGCGGGCCTTCATAAGTTCACCCGCGGGCAACGGCGCAATTTGGGAGTGGCCGTGGGCGAACGAGCCTACGTGATCGAGGTCGATCGGCAGACCGCCGCAGTGCGACTTGGCAGTCGAGAGGATTTGCTCGAGGACCGATTGTTGCTCGGCGAAGTGAGCTTGCGCGCTGGGGTCGAGCTGCCGCTCGAGGCCGAGGTGGCAGTGCGCTACCGGGGTACGCTGTCGCGTGCGACCATCACGGCCGAGACCGGCAGCCGCGCACGTGTCGCCTTCGAGGCGCCGGTCACTGCTCCCTCGACGGGGCAATATGCAGTATTTTACGACGGGGAGCGCGTGCTCGGCGGCGGCGTCATCGAAGCCGTCGAACAGCGCAGCGCGAACGTCGGGTTCCAGCGGGAGCGCCCTTTGACCGAGGCTGCTGCGCCGTGAGACGGGCGCCTTGGATCGCCTGGCTGCTCGCGATCAGTGCGTGCGGCGTCGGTGGGGGCGAAGGCGACGTGACGAGTGACCGCCTGGTGCTTCGTGACTGCGCAGTGCGGCAGTTCGATCTCCAGCCCAATTTTTTCTTCGCCAATCCGCACGACGATACCGTGCAGATCCGCCTCCAACGAGGCGATCTGCTGACCGAGGCCTCCGACGGGCTCAGCATCGTCGTGCGCGATCTATCGCTCATCCGCGGTGACGATGGGTCGTCGGGCATGTTGGACCAAGATCTGCGGGTGGGATTGCCCGTCGGTGTCTGGCCTCCGGGAACGCCGGTCGTCTTCGATCCCGATCCCCCCAAGGTGAACATGTCGCTCTACTTGAACGACAGCTGCGACGAGCAGAACGTCTCCATCTACTCCGTCAGCGGCACGATTCGATTCAGCTCGCTGTTCAGCGGAATTCGTACCGAGACCCGGACGGCCGACTTGCTGACCGAGGCTGAGTTCGACGTTACTTTCACCGATCCGCGCGACCTGGTGCCCGGCCAAGAGCCGGATCCGGCCACCTCGAGTCGCGTCCAGGGCTCGTTTCGCTTCTACTTTCAACGCGGCCAGCCCGCACAACCGTTTCCCTGAGGAGCGCGCCGTGCACAGCTGCGTCGACGATCGCCTGCGTGAAGAAGCGAGCCGGTTCGCGTTTCGTTTCGCCTGCCCGGATTGCGCCTACTTCGACGAAACGCGGAGCGCCTGTTCCGAGGGCTACCCGCTCGGCTTGCACATTCGTCGCGATCTCGAGCGCAGCGAAGTGGTGTTCTGCAAGTTGTTCGAGGGAGCGTGACTTCGAGCCATCCGCCGACCTTGCTGCGGTTCGTCGAGCGCTGTCTGAAAGAAGATTGCCAGCTCGCTCCCGGTGCGCGCTTGGTCGTGGCCGTATCCGGTGGACCGGACTCGATGGCGTTGCTGCATGCGTTGCATCTCCTGCGCAAAAGCCTGAAATTCGAGCTCTTGGCGGCCTCGGTGGATCACGGCTTGCGCCCTGAAGCAGTCGACGAAGTGCAGCTGGTCGAACGCTGCTGCGGTCTTTGGGGCGTGGAGTTTCGGGCGCTGGAGCTGGGTCTGGTTGACGGCGCCAACTTACAGGAGCGCGCGCGCGAGGCGCGCTACGAAGCGCTGTGGACCCTGGCTCGCGCCCGCTTTGGGTCCGAGGTCTTCCTGGCCACAGCACATCAGAAGGACGATCGCGCGGAGACCGTCTTGCTGAGGCTACTGCGCGGAACGTCGCTCGCTGGATTGGGTGTGCTCGCGCCGCGCGATGGCGCGTTGCTCCGACCGGCCATTCACGCTGAGCGCCAAACCGTGCTCGCGCATCTGGAGCGTCACGCAGTGCCGTTCGTCACCGACCCCAGCAATCGCGACCCGCACTACCTGCGTGTGCGCGTGCGGCACGAATTGTTGCCGCTGCTCCGTCAACTGTCGCCCGGCATCGTCGAGCAGCTGGTCGAGCTGTCCGAAGAGGCGACGCGGGGCGACGCGGCACTCGGGCTCAATCGTGAGCAGCGCCATCAGTTGCGGCGGGCATTGCTCGAACCGGGTCGAGCCATCGACTTGCCCCTCCCGGCTGGTCTCAGGCTCCGCCGCGAGTAGTGGCGTGTTCTGGGCCGGGGTCCGATGTTTCCGGTGTTTCTAAATGCCGCAAAAGCCCGCCGGGCCCTTGGCGCCCTCTCTTTTCGTGCGCAGAGTGACCCAATCGCCCTTTGGGGCGCCGAATCGACGCACCCCTTTTTGGGTGGCATAGTCGAAGGCCGCGTGGTCTTGGGGCCTTACTGGTCTCAGCCAACCGTGTGGCAAACGAGGTTTAGAAGTGAAACAGCCGCAAAAGACGCTCTTCCTCTGGGTGGTCGTCATCGTGTCGATCCTGGCCGTCTGGCACTTGGTGGGTCCGCCGGGTCCCACGCGCCAGCTCATGCCCTACAGCGAGTTCATTTCTCTGACGGGCGCGCCTGCGGGGCAGCGACGTGTGACGGAAGTGGAGATTCGCGATCGGGACTACACCTTCGAGATTCAGAGCCCCACTGGGCCCGTCGAGAAAGGTCTCACCGTAGGCCCCGTCGAGGCGGATCCGTCGGACTTGATCAAGAGCGGAGTGAAGGTCGTCTATCAAAAGGACGACGGCGGAGCGATTTGGATGAGCGCGCTCACCATCATGCTTCCCATGCTGTTCCTCTTGGTCATGTTCTACCTGTTCATGCGGCAGCTTCAGGCCGGCGGCGGGAAGGCCATGAGCTTTGGCAAGAGCCGCGCACGGCTCCTCAACGAAGCCCAGAACAAGATTACCTTTGCCGACGTGGCGGGCATCGACGAGGCCAAGGACGAGGTCGAAGAGATCATCGCCTTCCTCAAGGATCCGAAGAAGTTCCAGCGGTTGGGCGGCCGTATTCCCAAGGGTGTCTTGATGATGGGGCCCCCTGGCACCGGCAAGACTTTGCTGGCGCGCGCCATCGCGGGTGAGGCCGGCGTGCCGTTTTTCAGCATCTCGGGTTCGGACTTCGTCGAAATGTTCGTTGGCGTCGGCGCAAGTCGTGTGCGCGACCTGTTCGAGCAAGGCAAAAAGCACGCGCCGTGCATCATCTTCATCGACGAGATCGACGCGGTAGGCCGCCATCGTGGAGCAGGTCTTGGTGGTGGCCACGACGAGCGCGAGCAGACTCTCAACCAACTGCTCGTCGAGATGGACGGCTTCGAGTCGAACGAAGGCGTGATCATCATCGCGGCAACCAACCGTCCCGACGTCCTGGACCCCGCAATCCTGCGTCCCGGTCGATTCGATCGCCGCATCACCGTACCGCGTCCAGATATCCGGGGGCGCGAGGGCATTCTAGGTGTTCACACCAAGAAGGTGCCACTGGCGGATGACGTCGACTTGGCCATTATCGCCTCGGGAACCCCCGGTTTCGTTGGGGCGGATTTGGAGAACCTCGTCAACGAAGCGGCCCTCCTGGCTGCTCGTCAGGACAAAGAGGCCGTCGCGATGGTCGACTTCGAACTCGCCAAGGACAAAGTGCTGATGGGCGCCGAGCGTCGCAGCATGGTCATGGGAGAGCGCGAGCGTCGTACGACGGCTTGGCACGAGGCCGGCCATACGCTCGTCGGCAACCTCGTCGAGGGCAACGATCCGGTCCACAAGGTCTCGATCATTCCCCGCGGCTCGGCGCTGGGCGTCACCCAGATGCTGCCGGTCGAGGACCGGCACACCATGACCAAGCAGCAGGCTGAAGCGCGCATCGCCATGATGCTGGGTGGCCGCGTTGCAGAAGAAGAGGTGTTTGGCGAGATCACCACTGGTGCTTCGGACGACATCAAGCGGGCGACGCGCCTGTCGCGCGCCATGGTCTGCGAGCTGGGCATGAGCGAGAAGTTGGGACCCATCGCTTACGGCGAGAACGACGATAGCGTGTTCTTGGGCCGTGAAATGACGCAGCGGCGCGAGGACTACTCGGGCGACACGGCTCGCATGATCGACGAAGAAGTTCGTCGGATCATCGAGAAAGCGCACGAGTTGGCTCGCAAGGTCATGCGAGAGAATCGGGACAAGCTCGATCGGCTAGCCACCGCGCTGCTCGAGCGCGAGACCCTGGACTCGGAAGAAATTCGCGCCTGTATGGATGGCCGCGAGCTGCCCAAGCGATCGCGAGTCATCATCCCGACCTGGGCCGATCGGAAGAAGCAGGAAAAGAAGGATCGCGCTCCGATCTTCAGCGGTCCGCCCAAGCCGGCAACCGGCGAAGCTTGAGTTCGCGTTTCGAAGCTTTCCTTTTTTGAACGAGGGGAACCAGATGGTCAGGCGAAGCTGCCTGGCCGTCTGGCTTTGTGCTAGGCCGCAAACATGAGCGCCCTCAGGAGCCGCGTGGTGGCCTACATCGAGCTGGTTTCGGCCGGGCGGACGCTCGAAGCCATCGAGAGCTTCTATGCCGAAGACGTCGTCGTGTTCGAGAACCGGGAGCTCTCTCGGGCCGGCAAGACCAAGTGCCTGGCGACGGAGCAGACAGCCCTGGGCCGGATGACAGAAATGCCGTCGTTCAAGATGTTGTCGTTCGCTGTCGACGAGGCCGCGGAAACGGCCTTCATCGAGTGGCTTGTCCGCTTCCGAGACACCGACGGCAAACCGTTCCGACTGGAAGAGGTCGCCGTTCAGAAGTGGAGTGGCGGAGCGATCAGCCAAGAGCGCTTCTACTACGAAGGCATGATCGACGAAGGTGAGTCGGAAGGTCACGACTGACCAACCCAAAAACGGCCCGGCCTGCTAGGCTGGGCCAGCGCTCAGCCGTGAGCGCCGAGTGAGAGAGCCAAGCCGTCGATGGAACACCCTGAAGAACTGGAGCCCGTAGTCGGGCTGGTGCGCGAGAACGAAGAGCAATTTCGCGAGCAGCACAAGCTGCGGCTCTCGTACATGCCGTATCTCTACCACGACCAAAAGAAGAGCGGGCGGCCGCATCTGGCGTGGGTGGACGACTGGCAGCGCCAGCTTCAAGGTGATTTGAGCCGCGTCGAAAAGGTATCATTCGGTCGCAATTGCTTCATCGCTCCGCTCGCCCGAATTTTTGGCGAACCGACGCGCCGCGTCGTCTTGGGCGATGACTGCAGCGTGGCGGCGGACGTCTTTCTGCACGGTCCGATCACTGCCGCCAATCGGGTCAGCATCAATCCCGGCGTGCACATCGACGGTGGACGCAGCGGTGTCTTCATTGGCAGCGACGTGCGCATCGCCACGGGAGCCAAAATTTTCGCCTTCAATCATGGCATTCAAGCCGATGACTTGATCCGGGCGCAGCCGATCCGCTCGGCCGGCATCAACATCGGCGACGACGTATGGATTGGCGCCAACGCCAGCGTCACCGACGGCGTGAATATTGGTGATCACGCGGTGGTGGCCATGGGGGCAGTCGTGACTCACGACGTCGACGATTGGGCCATCGTGGCCGGTGTGCCGGCCCGCGTGATTGGCGACCGCCGTTCCTGGAAGAGCTAAAGCCGGCAGCGCTTGAATTGCGGGGCATGCGGTCCCCCGCAGACCCCCGGAGCACTCAGCCAATTTTCCGATATTTGATGCGCCGCGGTTCGCCGGCGTCTTCGCCCGTGCGCCGCTTTCGGTCTTCTTCGTACGCTTGGTAGTTGCCCTCGAACCACTCGACGTGGCTGTCGCCCTCGAAGGCCAGGATGTGCGTCGCGATGCGATCGAGGAACCAGCGATCATGGCTGATGACCACGGCGCAGCCGGGGAATTCGAGCAGCGCGCCTTCGAGTGAACGGAGCGTGTCGACGTCCAGATCGTTGGTCGGCTCGTCGAGCAGCAGCAGGTTGCCGCCCTGCTTGAGTAGCTTGGCCAAATGGACGCGATTGCGCTCACCGCCTGACAGATTGCCGACGAGTTTGTTCTGGTCGCTGCCCTTGAAGCCGAACCACGAGCAATAGGCGCGTGAGTTGATCTCTTTCTTACCGAGCTCGACCACCTCGCTGCCGCCCGAAATTTCCTGAAAGATGTTGTTGTCGCCTTGCAGGGTGTCACGCGACTGGTCGACGTAGGAAATCTGCACGGTGTCGCCCAGTGTCAGCGTGCCGCCGTCCGGCTGCTGCTCGCCCACGAGCATGCGAAACAGCGTGGATTTGCCCGCGCCGTTGGGCCCGATGACTCCGACGATGCCCGAGCGCGGCAGTTTGAAGCTCAGGTTATCGAACAACAGCTTGTCGCCGAAAGCCTTGGTCAGATTCACGGCTTCGATGACGTTCTCGCCCAGGCGCGGGCCGGGCGGGATGGTGATGTCGCCACCGTCCTTCTTGGAGTCGTTGGCCTGAGTCATCAGATCTTCGTAGGCGCTGAGGCGCGCCTTGCTCTTGGCCTGGCGTGCGCGCGGTGCTTGTCGCACCCAGTCGAGTTCTTGCTTGAGCTTGCGTTGGCGAGAACTCTCCTGCTTTTCCTCTTGGGCGAGGCGCGACTGCTTGGCTTCGAGCCAACCCGAGTAGTTGGTGTGAAACGGGTAGCCGCGACCGCGATCGAGTTCGAGGATCCACTGAGCCACGTCGTCCAAGAAGTAGCGATCGTGCGTCACGGCCACGACCGTGCCCGGGTATTCTTTGAGGAAACGCTCGAGCCAGGCCACCGATTCGGCGTCCAGATGGTTGGTCGGCTCGTCCAGCAGCAGCATGTCGGGGTTTTCGAGCAGGATGCGACACAAGGCGACCCGTCGCTTCTCGCCGCCGGACAGGTTCGCGACATCGGCCTCGGGATCGGGCAGGCGCAATGCATCCATGGCGCGCTCGAGCTTGGCGTCGAGGTTCCAAGCGTCGACGGCGTCGATGCGATCCTGGAGACGACCCTGCTTTTCGAGCAGAGCCGTCATTTCGTCGTCGCTCATCGGTTCGGCGAACTTCATGCTGATGGCTTCGAAGTCGCTCAGCAGTTTGCGCGTCTCACCCACGGCCAACTCGACGGCCTCGCGCACGGTCTTGACCGCGCCAAGATCGGGCTCTTGGGCGAAGTAACCGACTTTGACGCTGGGGTGCGGTTTGGCCTCACCCGTGAAGCCGTCGTCCAAACCCGCCATGATGCGCATGAGCGAACTCTTGCCGCTGCCGTTTGCACCAATCACGCCGATCTTGGCGCCCGGTAAGAACGCCAGCGTGACGTTGTCGAGGACTTTCTTGTCGGGGGGGTGAACGCGGGTCACCCCTTGCATGGTGAAGACGAACTCGGGCATGGGCGGAACCTACACGCGACAAAGCTCGGTCGCTAGCGCGAGGAGCCGTGTGCGATCGTTCAGCCCAGGGTTATCTAGAACCTGGTCGAGAAGCTGACCAAGCACGCGTCCCACGGCAGGACCAGGTTCGAGCAGTCGCTCGCCAATCAAGTCTTTGCCCGTCAGCGCGAGTTCGGCGAGCCCGAGTGCTGCTCCGCTCGAAAGCTGCTGCTGGGCGCTGTCGATGAAAGCATCGATCCGCAAGTCGGCGGCGCGTTGCCTCGGAGGTAGCTCGGCGATGAACGAGAGCACGTCGCTTGCGTCCTTGCGGCCGACGCGGGCGAGCCAACGCCGCACCAGCCCGACGTCAGGCCCCCTGGGCAATTCGGGGTACGAAACCAGGGCCAAGAGGCGCGCTTTGTCAGCGTTCGCGAGGCGCAGATGGGTGGCCAAAGCCGCTGCGCCCTGCCCGCGCTCGCTGGTCGAACCGGGCAGGCCGAGGGCACAAAGCAGAGCCAGGCGACGCAGCGCATCGGGCTTGGCCGCGTCGAGGGCGGACCAGGTTTCGTCGAGTTCTTCCGGGCTCGCGTTCGACAGCAACGAGGGCGAGGTCACCGCCAGCAGGCCTTCTTCGAGTTGAACCCGAAAACAGGCGCTTGGGCGCGCTGAGCCGAGCGCCTTCCACCACTCGTCGCGCACGCGCTCCAGGCTCACTTTGCCAAAGCTTTCGAGCGACGGGCGCATGGCCTCGCGGGTGGCGGGCTCCAGAGCAAGACCCAAGGTCGAGCAGAAACGCGCGCCGCGAAGCACGCGGAGGCCATCTTCGGCGAAGCGTCGCTCGGGTTGTCCGACCGCGCGCAAGAGCCCACGCTCGAGATCGCCGATGCCGTCGAATGGATCGTGAAGCTGCCGATCGCCGAGGCCGAAGGCGATGGCGTTCACCGTGAAGTCGCGGCGCGCCAAATCCTCCCGTAAGTCGTCGACGAAATAGACTGCGTCCGGACGGCGACCATCACTGTGGCCCTTCTCGCCGCGCAGAGTCGTCAGTTCGTAGTGCTGTCCGGACAGTACGATGGTGACCGTGCCGTGCTGGATGCCGGTAGGCAGCACCTTCTTGAACAGTTTTTGCGCCTGGTCGGGGCGCGCGTCACTGGCCAGATCCCAGTCGCCTCCAGGAGCTGGGTTGCGTGCCTGCTGCACGGCGTAGAGCACGTCGCGCACACTGCCACCGACGAGCCAGCAGCGATGCCCAGCGGCTTCGAGCGTGCGCGAGATGTGGTGGACCGCCTCGGGGACCAGCGCGTCCAAGGCGGAAACGAACGATGCTTGCAAGTGGCAGCTCCAGGTCGAACTCAATCCCAAGGATTGACGATCAGTTCGCTGCCGGTTTTCTTCGGTTTGGCTGGCGCAACGACGGGCGGCGCGGGCCGGGCCGCTTTCGAAGCCGCCGCTGGTCGCTTGGCTGGTGAAGCAATTTTCTCGAGGGTGATGCTGACCTTGGGCTCCGAACCGTCCAGCACCAAGCGCCGGGTCTCGTAGCCCTCGTGGCGCACCTCGAGATCCGCGGGCTCGGCGCCCACCTCGATCACGACCGGGCTCTCCCCGAGGTCTTCCTCGCCTCGAAACACGTGGGCGTCGAGCGGCGAAACCGCGACTGCCACGGACTTCGCGCTGTGTGCCGCTGGCGGGGCCGCGAGCGCCTGGATGGGCGCCAGCGCAGGTCCGACGGCCACTTCGGGCCCCACCGCCACCGTAGGGTTGGGCAATGCGCGCTGGGAACGCACGAACCAGATACCCAGGAGGCCGAAACCCAGCGCAATCGCTCCCAGGACCAACGGGAAAAAGCGGCCGCGGCCGGCTGCGGGGCCGCCGCTCGCACGACGCCTATCGGCAAAGCCCGGCGGCAGGCCGCCCTCGGCCCGACTCTGCATGTCGCGCAAGGCCTCGGGGCGACCGCCGTTCGAGAGCCGTCCCAGATCAGCACTCAGTGCGCTCATCGAATCATAACGATCCTCGGGTTGCTTCGACAAGCACTTGAGAATCACGGCCTCGAGCTCGGGTGCGACGGCTTGCTTGAGTCCCACGAGTTCCGAAGGCGGAGTCGGCGCCTTGTACATGTGCTGGGTGAGGATGGCCATGAAGTTCTCGGCATCGAACGGCAAGCGACCAGTTGCCATCTCGTACAAAATCACGCCGACTGCGTAGATATCCGAGCGATGATCGACCGGAGAACCTGCCGCTTGCTCGGGCGACATGTAGTGTGGCGTGCCAAAGACTTGACCTGCCTGCGTCAGCTTGCTGTTGGTCGTCGAGGCCTTGGCGATGCCGAAATCAAGCACCTTTACGAAGTCGGTCTGCGTCCCACGCCGCAGCAAGAAAATGTTGTCGGGCTTCAGATCACGATGGATGATGCCGCCGTCGTGGGCGGCGGCGAGCGCTTCGGCCAACTGCGTCGCGATCTTGAGTGTACGCTCCGGAGGTAACGCCTTGTGCTCGTCGAGCACTGCGGCCAGGGGCGCGCCATCCAGATACTCCATGATGAAGTAGGTGGCGCCATCGGGCAGGCGTCCAAAGTCGCTGATGTCGATGATGTGCGGGTTGCCAATCGAAGAAGCCGATCGCGCTTCGTTGAGGAAGCGTTCGGTGACTTCTTCGTTGCGCGCCAGATCCGCGCGCAGCACCTTCATGGCCACCAGTTTGTCGATGATCGTGTGGCGACAGCGGTAGACGACGCCCATGCCTCCCTCGCCGAGTACCTTCTCGACCAAGTAGCGCCCGTCCACGGTTGCCCCAATGTATGGATCGATGCGGCTTTCCGAGGCGCGCATGTTGGCGGAGGGCCGATCGCCGGTCGCCGAGACCGTCATCGTCACCTGACGCAGACCCGCCTCGGTCGGCAGCGCCGGATTGGTCCGGGGCCCGCTCTTGGAACTAGCAGGAGGTGCCGATTCGGGTGTGCTCACGGGGGATTCTCCGAGGTCGGACGCGCTTCCGCTGGCGCTGCAACCAAGACCGTCTGATGGAACAGCCTAGCAAATTTCAAGCCGGACCGAGAACCTACCCACGCCGCGCCCGCCTCTCACAAACCGCGCGCAAAAGGCGACGAAGCGAACCTGCTCCTCGGCCTTTCATTCGCATCTACGCAAATATTTCGAGGTTCGCGGGCCCCCATGTCACCGTTGCAGCGCCCAGACGGGCGCGGTTAGTCGTTCGGTCCGCCGAATGGTAGAGGCGCGCACGATGGGTTTTCCGCTCGATCTCGCGATCCGCTACATGGGGTCGAAGAAGCGCACCTTCATTTCAATGGGGACGTTCTTCGCCATCGTCGGCGTGGCTCTCGGCGTTGCCGGCTTGGCCACGGCGATGAGCGTGACCGGCGGATTTCGCAAACAGTTCCGCGACAAGGTGCTGGGCGTCAACGCGCACGTGCTCGTGCTCAAACGCTCCAGCTACTTTGGCGAGTACCGCGATCTGATCACGCAGCTGAAGAAAGTACCCGGAGTGAAGGGGGTCGCCCCTTTCACTATCAATCCGATGATGGTGACGCACGGCGATCGCACGGCGACCGGCGTCTTGCTCAAAGGTGTCGATCCGGAGCGCGTCGGTGACGTGCTCGATCTGCCCCAACACATCACGGAGGGAAGCCTACGTGGTCTGCGGCTGCCAGGAGCGAAGCCCCCCGAGGGCAAGCGCGTCCTTTCGGCGCCGCAGGATCGCGACTTGGAGGGCACGCCCGGGAATGCGCCCGAAAAGCGCGTTACGCCTGATGGCCCCTCGGGTGAGCTTGGGCATACGCCAGGCAAGACGGGTATTGACGGACAGCCGCGAGGCGCGTTCTTGGATGAAGTCGCGCGCATCATCGAGAACGAGCAAAAGAGCCCAAAAGATCCCAAGTCAGAGGCAGATGACGGCGCGCTGTCGGACCTGCCTGCGGGCGCACCCGTCGGCAGCATCGTGCCCACGGGTGGCTATCAAGCAGCCTTGCCCGAAGACGACATCCTGCCGGAAGAGTTGACGGCCGATCCGTGTTCCCAGAAGTCGCAAGTGCTGCCCGGCGTCGTCATCGGCGCGACTCTGGGCAAGAACTTGCGCGCCAAGCTCGGCGATTGCATCCAGATCACGTCGCCGACGATCGGTTTTTCGTTCTCGCAAGAGACCATGCGCGCCCCCGTCGCCAAGCAGTTTCGGGTGATCGCCATCTTCGACGCCGGCTTCGATCAGTACGATGCCAAGCTGGTTTACACGGATCTGTACGAAGCGCAGCAGTTCGCCGACGCCGGCGACAGCGTCACGGGCATCGAGATGACCGTGACCGACGTCGACAACGCCAACCTCGTGGCGCGCGACATCGACGCCCTCTTGGGCGATGGGCTCCACTACACGATGGATTGGGAAGAGCTGAATCGCGGCCTGTTCACGGCCCTGCGCATCCAGCAGATCTTGATGAGCCTTGTCTTGGCCTTGATCATCATCGTGGCGGCGTTCACCGTCATCGCCACGTTGATCATGGTGGTCTTGGACAAGAAGAAAGAGATTGCAGTGCTCAAGGCCATGGGGGCCTCGAACTCCGCCATCCTGCGTGCCTTCCTTTACCAAGGCGGCATCATCGGCTTGGTGGGCGGTGGCGTGGGGCTCTTGCTGGCGACGGGCGTTTGCAAGCTGTTGCTCGTCTACGCGATCCCGCTCGACCCCAAGGTCTACTTCATCTCCAAGCTGCCCGTGGACGTGCACCCGCTCGACTTTTTCTTTGTGGGCCTGTTCGCCGTGCTGGTTTGCTTGGTGGCGACGGTTTGGCCTGCTCTGCACGCCGCGCGTCTACGTCCGGCCGAAGCCTTCCGCGACTAGAAAAAGCCTAGTCAGATGGTGAAAAGGCCGGCTTCCGCTCACTCACGGGCAGGGGCCGATGACGATCCACGGGTCGCCCTGGCACATCTTCGTCGTGAACGCGCTCGGATTGGCCTCGGTGTAGTAGCAGACCTCGTACTCGATGCCGTTGAGCGACGCGCGCAATCCTCCAGTCGCGTAGACCTTCTGCGTCCACGCTGCCGAGCACGCACCACTGCCGCCGCCCGTCGCCGCTCCGCCGGTCGAAGTGCCACCGCTTGCGCTGCCGCCCGTCGCTCCGCCACTCGAAGTGCCACCGGTACCGACAAGTCCGCCGCCCGTACCGACAAGTCCGCCGCCCGTACCGATGAGTCCACCACCCATTCCTACGCCGCCAGTTCCGGATGAGGCGCCTCCGCTACCGGCTGCATCACCGGCGTCTCCGCCGATCGGCGTCGCGCAAGCCCAAGTCAAAAAGCAGAACGAAGCGAGAGTGAGTGAAGAGGCGCGCATGTCAGTGGCTCAAATTAGCAAGAATCGGTCGGGCCGGCAGGCCGGCAGTGTAGCGCTGGGCCGAGGTGTCGCCGCTCAAATCGAGCTGCCTGGAATTATCCGCCCTGACAAGAAGGTGTCCTCGCACGTTGACCAACATGGACGGGTCAGCGTGGCACTCGCAGGAACGCTGCCGCTGTCAGGAGCGAGCTGAGCGTCAGCAAGACCACGCTCGAGACCCACTGCGGCCACGGCAGGCTTTCGCCCAAACCGAGCACGTGCCGCATGTGACCGACGGGCGCGAGACCTGCAATCACCAGATCGAAGTGACCCACGGTCCAAACGACGACCAGCGTGAGCACTACAGCCAGCCGTCCGCCCCAGATCATCGCTGCGCCAAAAAGTGCGCCCGCCGTGAGCGCGCACAGGGCCGCGGCCGGCAACGTTGCGAGCAGATCGCTGCGCAACAGCGGATCGGACGATGATCGCGCCCAGGCAAGCAAGACGCCCGTCATGGCCGTGTAGAGAACGACGACGAGCAGTGTTCGACCAATCCAGTTTTTCAGCAGGCGCGGCCGCCGACTCTGGCCAAAACGCAGGAACGTTTCGTCAGCCTGGCCTTGGCCAGTGCGGCCCAGCGAGCCGAATACGGCGAGAGCCAGCGTCGGTAACGTGAAGGCTGTGAGGGCCGTGAGCACGCGATCGGCTGCAACGGTGCCGACGTCCAGTGTCGAACCGCCGTCGCCCCAGCGCGCTGCAAGCAACGCCGGTACGAGGCCCAGGGCCGTCCACAGGGGGAGGCGCAAAAGCCAATGGACGGGGCGTGCGTGGGAGCGCGTCATGATGTTCGTGCCGGTGCTCATCGAAAATTCCCGACCTCGGTCAGCTCTGTGAGCTGGCTTTGCGCCTCGACCACCGCGCGCGTGACCACGGCGAGGAGTGCGTCGTCGTCGACCCCCATGACGCGCAACTCGCGCGGTCGGTTGGGGTCGAGCTGCGTCCCTTGAACCAAGCTCGAGCGCGCTAACGCGGCAGCGACGTCGCGCGGGCGATCGAGGCTGAGCAGAAGCGTGCGCTGGCTGCGTGGATTCGCCGCCACTGCACCCAGATGATGGACATCGGCAGAAAGGCGTCGGGCGCTGCGCGGATCGTGAGTGGTGACCACCACGAGCGTCCCGGCCGCCGCGTGCGCGCTCAGAGCTCCTAGTAGCGCAGGTTCTTCATCGCTTTCGAGTGCGTTCAGGGGTTCATGCAGAAGCAGGTAGCGCGCGTCGGGGGTCGAGAGGGCGAGGTGAAGTGCGACGCGTCGACGTTCGAACGCGCTGAGTTGTGCGCAGGGCGTTTCCAGCAGGTCCTCGTCGAGGACGATGCTTGGGGGAGAGCCGTTCAGGGGGGCCGTTGAACCAGGTTGCCGTAGCTCGTTCACGCGCTTCACGTAGCTACGCACGCTGGTCGACCAAGCGAGGTCGGGCTCGTCGACGAAGAGCGAGCCGATGCGGGCGCGCAGCTCCGGCACTCGGTAGGGGTCTTCGTATCCCCAGAGCACGCGGCCGCGGCGCGGCTCCGTCAGACCGGCCAAGCACGGAAGTAGAAGAGAAAGAAGCGCGCCTGGGGCTGCTGCCAGCACGCGCACTCCAGGTTCGAGCGTGAGATCGATACGAGGCAAACGCGGACCGAGCGCGAGGCGTTCCAGAACCAGCGTCGTCAAACTCCGGCTCCGCCGCCCAGCTGCAACATCTGATTCAGCAGCAGAGCAAAGAAGCCAGGGATGCTGGGAATGGCGGGCGCGCCTACGGCCAAAACGTAAGGAACGAGCACCAATCCAGCCGCGAAGAAACGCGGTGATCGAGGCGCGATCCGAACCGACAGCGCGCCGACTCCACCGAGGCTCGCGCCGAGCGCGACGGCGTAGACGAAACTCGCGGGAAAGAGCCAGGCGCGTGCAGCCACGAGCTGGGCCGGTGCCACGGCCCATGCGACGAGCAATCCGGGCAACGCCGCCAAGAACACTCCGGTGGCAATGCGTGCTGCGATTCCAATCCACAAAGAGGCTGTCTCGTCGGCGATCTGACCACGCAGGAGCGCGAGCCGCCTCGCGTTCGCGTCGTCGGCGCGGGGCGCGAGCAATGCAGCTAGCCCCAGGCCCCCGTAGAGCCACGAGGCATAAGCGAGCAGTCGCAAGGCGAGCACGTCGCCGACTTCTGCTGCACCCACACGACTCAAGAGGGCGATGGACACAACGCCGCTCAATGCGAGCAATCCGGCGCTCCAACCCAGGCCGCGAAATCGCGAACCCGTGGCGCCGCGATGCGTGGCAAGCAGGCCCAGACGCAAGCGACGCCAGGCCCAGCTCCGCCCGAGCGGGGTCGGGTGGGGCAGCACCGCTCCAGCTGGAAAGTCGTTCTTCACCACGCGGCGGCGAGCATAGCTCGGATTTCCTCCGACGTTGCACATGCGCGGGCCTCCGGGGATGCTCCGGCCCCCATGAGTGCCCCGACCGACCGCGAGAAGGCCCCCGCGCCCCCCAAGCGCCCCGAGCCCGATGAACGCCTGATCGATTCGCCCTCGCGGCCTACGCTCGTGATCCTCGGTGCCATCTGCCTGGCAACGCTCGTCATGTGGGGCGCTGGGCGCGCCGCGTGCAACTACCATGTGCCCGGCGAGAGCCTCACGCCGCGAGCCGTCTCACTTGACGAGCGCACTCAAAATCCCAAGGACCTGGCGCTCGAGTTTGCTCAGGCGCTGGCGGGCGGAGACTTCGCTACAGCGCGCCAACTTGCCCATGGTTCGGCGCTCGAAACCGTCGAGCAAGCGGCGCGAGCTTGTCCGGGTGCTTGCGCCTCGAAGGCTGCCGTTCGACCCGAGCTGGCCACATTGGCCGACCTTCTCAAGTACAATCCGGTCGACAGCTACGTGAAGACCAAGAGTCTCACCCCCCGCGGCGTGGTCTCGCAGCACTTGCTCGAGGTGGAACGCATCGAGCAAGGCTATAAGGTGACACGCGTTTTGCCCGAGGGGGCCGCCATGGCCGAACTCAAGCAGGCTCCCGCACCTCTGGCGGTACCCAGTCGCGGCGATCCAAGCGTTCCGCCCTCTTTGCGGGCACCCTGAGCGGTTACTGCTTCGCTTGCAGCCAGCGCCGCAAGTCGCGAGGACCTGGCGGCCCGGCTGCGATTTCCGTGACTATTCCGCTGGCATCGATCCAGACGTAGGTCGGTAGGAGCCGAATCCCGTATGCGCGAGAGAACGCGCCGCGGGCGTCGTGCAAGACGGGCACGGGAACGGGCCAAGTCTCGGCGGCCCGCGCCGCCGCGCTCCGTTCGTCGTCGACGCTCACGGCCAGCACGTCGAAGCCTCCGTCTTGCGAAGCGCGCGCTAGAGTGCTGAGTACGTCCGACGAGCGTCGACAAGCGCTGCACCAGCTCGCGAAAACTTCGACCAAGAGGGCGCGACCATTGCGCGGCTGCACGGCGATGTTCTGGTCCGAGGTGGCGCTGGGCAAGGTCACCTGGGGGGCCAGCCGACCGACGCCTTCCGCGGGGGGGGCGGGCCAAAGCATCTTGAGTACGATCAGAGCTGCCGCGAGCCAGAGAGCGCGCTCGACCCAGCGCGCGATGGGACCTGTCACGGTCTCAGCCATTTGAGCCCCGCCCAGCCGCAGGCCGCGCCGAGCCAAACGACGCTGCTGCCATGCGCGACGACCAGATGCCAACCCTCATGCGAACTGCAGGACAGGCCGACGCTGAAAGCGCCCAACAGTCCAGCGATGGACCCGAACACAGCGCCCGTGGCGCCCGGTGTGAAGGGGTCAGTTCCGCGCCAGATCCACAGCAGCCCCGCCACTCCCAACACTCCTGTGAGCAGCGCGTGCATGCCACAGCCGAGCGCTTGACGACAGCCTGCGGCGTCGAAGACGGTCGCCCAAGGTGCAAACTCGCTCGCCGAAAGCGCCAGCAGCCCAAACAGGCCCAGGGCCAGCGCACCCAGCAACCCGCGCCGGAGTCCCAGGCCAACGCGCCGTTTGCTTCCGGGCACGACGCCAGCCAGCAGCGCGGCACCAAACACCAACGCGAATGCGGAGCCTCCACCAATGAGCCAAAGCGCCTGGGACGAGAAGGCGCTGAACGAACCGAGCAGCAGGCATGCGAACAGCCACAGCGCGGACGCGCCGAGGCGTCGGTTGCGACTGGGTCCGGGTGCCGGCCGTGTCGATCGCATGTCGGCGCGAAGTGCCTCGAGAACGCGCAGGGGCGGCGGCTCTTCGGCTCGGGCCAAAGCCTGGAATGGATCGCGGGTAGTCATGTCTCGTCCCGTTTGAAGGCTTCGAGCTGCACGCGGAGGAGCAAGTAGCCCCGATGCACACGCAGCTTCACGGCGGCCTTGGTCGTGCCCAACACGTCGGCCGCTTCGCTCACGCTGAGCCCCGTTACCTTGGTGAGCTGAATGGCCTCGGCATACGGCTCGGGCAATGAGCTCAGCGCCCGTTCCAGAGCTTCGATGACGTCGGTGCCGAGCCCGCCGCTTTCTTCGTGCGGCTCGGGCAAGCTGCCATCGTAGCTCAAGTCTTCGGGGCGCACCTTGGCGCGTCGATGTTCGTCGAAGAACGAGCGACGGCCGATGGCCAGAAGCCAAGGCAGGACGGGCGAACCCAGAAGATAGGAGGCGCGAGCGCGATGCACCTTGGCGAAAGTGATCTGCACGAGGTCTTCGGCCCGGTCACGCCGCCGCGTGAGGCGCAAAAGGTAACCGAACAGCTTGGGGGACAAGCGGCGGTAGAGGGTCTCGAACGCCTCGAGATGGCCCGCCACGTAGTGCTCCATCAACTCTTCGGTGGAGGGCTCGCTCGCGTCCGTAGTGAGGGGGCCCACCGCTGGTCGCTCGAGCCTGGGCTCGACCAAGATTGCCGGAGGCGCCGCCATGAGGTGCAGGGCTAGTACAATTGGGCTGCCGCGGCCACGGGCGGTTTCGATCCACACCCAGGGGGTACGCGCGGCGGGGGCGGGCGGTTTCCGCTGTCGCGCTCACGCGCAAAGTGCGGCACTGCCCACCCCCGATTCACGGATTTCAGAGCATTTGCTTGAGGTCGAGCATTTCTTCGACGTCGGGCATCAGCACCAGCTCGACGCGACGGTTCTGTTTCAAGCCCGCCGGCGACGAATCGGTGGTCACGGGATCGGTCGAGCCGTATCCGGCAGCGTGGAGACGCGTCGGATCGAGACCGCCGCCCTTGTCCTTCTCTGCGGTGACTAGGCTCAGCAGCACAGCGCGGGCGCGCATGGCCGAAAGGCCCCAATTATCGCCGAACTTGCCGCCGCTGAGTGGCTTGTTGTCGGTGTGACCGGCTACCTGGAAATAGCGGATCTTGAGTGTCGGATCCTTGCGGATGACGTCGGCGACGGCGAGCACGACTTTTTCACCGGCAGCGGCCAACTTGTCGCTGCCCGAGGCGAAGAGCACGTCGCCAGGCAAGCGGATCACCATGCGGTTGTGACGAATTTCGACCTTGAGGCCCAAATCGACCAGCTTGGCGAGCTTCTTCTGCAGTTCCTCGTAGCGCGCCTTGATGCGCTCGAGCTGCTCCGCGCGCTTTTTGTACTCGTCGAGTGCAGCCTGCAGCTCCTCCATGCTCTTGGTGAGCTGCTGCTTCTCGGTGGCAGTCTGGTTCACTTGGTCGGAAAGACTGTCGAGGTTGACGCCCATCTGCTCCAGCTGCTTGCGGAGCTCATCGACGCGCTTTTTGGTGGCGGCCAAATCTTCGTTGGCCTTGGCGCGTGTGGCCTTTTCGGCTTCGTATTCGCTCGAAAGCTTGCCGTACTTGTCGAGCTGCGCCTGCCATTCCTCTTCCGAGTGACCGCAGCCGGTCAGCACCGCCAGCGCTACAGAAATCATCACCCCGAACTTGAGCGTCGCTACGTACCTGAATTGACTGAGACTCATGCAATACCTCCTGAGGGCGGCGCTCATAACATCTGTCGCTAGAGCTGTCGTCCCCCAGCCTGTTTTGAGGCTTCCCGCCGTCTGGCTCCTCCGCCCCGTGCCGCGCGTGCTAGGAGCGAGTGGCAATGGCTCGCATCTTGTTGGTCGAAGACGAAGCGGACCTGCGGCAGGTCATCGAGTTCAACCTGACCGCGGCCGGGCACGAGGTGTTGACGGCAGCCACCGGGGCCGACGGTCTCCGTCTGGCGCGGGAGCGTCGTCCAGAGGTGGTCCTGCTGGACATCATGTTGCCCGACACCAGTGGGCTCGAGGTGTGCCGTCAGATCAAGGCCTCGGCGGAGACGAAGAGCATCCTGGTGGTCCTGCTGACCGCGCGCGGCGAAGAAATCGACCGTGTCGTGGGCTTCGAGATTGGCGCTGACGACTACGTCGTCAAACCGTTCAGCGTTCGGGAGCTGACGCTGCGCGTCTCGGCGATTTTGCGACGCGGCCAACTGGGTGAAAGCCAGGAGCAAGTCGTCAGCTTCGGGGCGCTGCGCATGGATCGCGAGGCACATCGCGCCTGGGCGGACGGTGACGAGCTCGAACTGACTGCCTTGGAGTTCAAGTTGCTATCCATCCTCTACGACCGGCGAGATCGAGTGCAGACTCGTTCCGTGCTGCTCGACGTCGTGTGGGGCATCCAGGCGGACGTGACCACGCGAACCGTCGACACGCACGTCAAGCGGCTACGAGAAAAACTCGGTGCTGCACGTGACTACATCGAGACTGTTCGCGGCGTCGGCTATCGGTTCATCGGCGAGCTCAGTGAACTGGGCGGCAGTGGCGGTCGGGACGAATTGTGAAGCTCGGACTCCGCGCCAAGCTTTTCTTCATCTCTTTTGGTCTGATCGGATTGTGCGTCGCCGTTGTCTACGGCTACGCCCGAGCCGAGACGGTCCGCGACGCGCGGGAAAGCGTACAGAACGAGCTGCTGGTTCGCCTCCAGCTCGTCGGGGCTCAGGCTGAAAGTTCCAATCTCGATTTGGCCGACCGACCGGGTTGGGACGCTCTGGCGAACCGCCTGGGCCAGGCTGCGTCGAGTCGAGTGACCTTCTTGACCGTGACAGGTGTCGTGCTGGGCGACTCGGAGGTCGACCTGGGAGAGCTCGATCGTCTGGAAAGTCATTTGCTGCGACCCGAGATCCAGCAGGCTCTTCGAGACGGCGTTGGCGCCACCGAACGACATTCGAACACCGCAGGCCACTCGATGGTCTACGTGGCACGCCTGCTGCGCCGCGGCGGTCGGGTGGTGGGCGTGGCGCGCGTCGCCCTGACCGCCGCTCAGGCCGACAAAGCGCCGGCGAGCCAGGAAGAAGCCCTGCTCCAAGCGCTGGGTTTGGCGCTGGGTTTGGCGCTGATTCTGGCGTTGGTTGCGTCGGGATTGGCGACCAGGCCCATCCGCCAACTGACGCGGGCGGCCAGCCGCATGGCCGCGGGCGATCTGGAGGTGCGCGCCCGCGTCACCGGTTCGGAAGAATTCGCCGAGCTGGCGCTAGCGCTCGACCGGCTGGCGACGAATCTGTCCTCGACGCTGGGTGATTTGCGGCAGGAGCGCGACCGCCTCAGCGGCATCTTGTCCAGCATGGACGAGGGCGTCCTGTTTTTGGACGAAGACCGCAAGGTGGCGTTGGTCAATCCGACGCTGCGCGACATGCTGCTTCTCACCGGCGATCCGACGGGTCGCTCCCTGCTGGAGGTCGTGCGGCATTCGGAACTCAAAGAGATGCTCGACGCGGCCCGCGACGAGGACGACGAGGAGGGCGGCACAATCCAAGGCGAGATTCACGTCACCGGACTCAAGCCGCGGCACCTGCTCGTACGCGCCCGCAAGCTCGAGGGCCTCGCCAGCGGCGTGGTCGCTGTCTTTTTGGACGTGACCGAGACTCGCCGGCTCGAAAATCTGCGCCGCGAGTTTGTCGCCAACGTGTCGCACGAGCTGCGTACGCCCGTGACGTCCATCCGTTCGGCGGCTGAAACGCTCGACGGCGTCCTGGACACCAATCCCGAGTTCGCCCGTCGCTTCGTCGACATCATCGACCGCAACGCCCAGCGTTTGCACGCATTGGTCGAGGATTTGCTCGATCTTTCGCGTATCGAGTCACGTCAGTTCAGCCTTGTTCTGGCGTCGCTCTCTCCGCTTACGGTGATGGAGCACGTGCTGGGTCTGTTCTCGGAACGGGCCCAGCGCCGTTCGATCGACATGGTCTTGAACCTGCCGGATGGCCTGCCCGAGCTGCGCGCCGATCGACGGGCGCTCGAACACATTCTTTCGAACCTGGTCGACAACGCAGTGAAGTATGCGGGCGAAGGTCGACGCGTGACCCTGAGCGCCAGCGCCGACGAAAGCACCGTCGAGTTGGTCATTGCCGACAATGGCCCCGGTATCGATGCGCGCCACCTGCCGCGGCTGTTCGAGCGCTTCTATCGAGTCGATGCTGGTCGCTCCCGCGATCTCGGGGGTACGGGTCTTGGCCTTTCGATCGTTAAACATCTGGTCGAATCGATGTCCGGGCGTGTTGTCGTCGAAAGCGAACTGGGCAAAGGAACGACTTTCCGCGTGCGCCTGCCGGCCGCCGGGACTTCGCGCTCGCGCCCTCCGCTCGGCCCCTGACCTTCGTCATCCAATCGTCACGAAGCGGCGAGTCCGGCCGGCTCGATAGATTCAATCATTTCGAAACTTTGGCTCAGCTCTCGCGTGCGCTTGGGCGGCTGCACTGTCGCCGAACTGTCACAGAAACGTGACGGCAGTGACCCTTGGTCGGCTCACCCTTGCGGCCAACTCCAGGGCCGTTCGGCGCCCACGCGGAACGCCCCGAGTACCGAAAGTCATGATCGATCGACGACGTTTTTCGCAGGCCGTTTTGCTTTGGCTCGTCGCGCCAACGCTCACTCTCGTGACGCTCGCCCTCGCGGCCTGCGGCAAGACGGATGAACGACGCGACACCGAGTCCGGCACGCCACCAGCCGCGAACCAAGAGGTCTCGCTGAGCGGTGCCGGCGCAACTTTCCCGTTCCCGCTCTATTCGAAGTGGATGAGCGAGTACAACAAGCTCCACCCGAACATCCGCATCAACTACAACTCGATTGGTTCCGGCGGAGGTATTCGACAGATTGCGGCCGGCACGGTTGATTTCGGTGCTTCCGACGCGCCGATGTCCGACAGCGACGGCAAGAAGGCTTCAGGCACGTTGCATCACGTGCCCACCACCATCGGCGCAGTCGTCGTGGCCTACAATGTCCCCGGCGTACCAACCAAGCTGAAGCTCGATTCGCAGCTCTTGGCCCAGGTTTTTCTGGGCAAGATCACGAAGTGGAACGATCCCAGGCTCGTCGCGGCCAACCCTGACGCCCGGCTTCCGGAACTCGGCATCACCGTCGTCTATCGCACGGACGGCAGCGGCACGACCGCAGTCTTCACCGACTATCTGGCTACGGTCAGCAGCGAATGGAAGAGCGGCGTTGGCGCGGGCAAGGCTGTCAAGTGGCCAGTGGGCCTCGGCGCCAAAGGCAACGAAGGCGTTACGGGTCAACTCAAGACCACCCCCGGCGCAGTCGGCTACATCGAGCTCGCCTACGCGACCCAGAACGAACTGACGACGGCGTCGCTCAAGAACAAGGCGGGTAACTACGTCGACGCTTCCTCGAAGGCAGGCACCGCAGCTGCCCTCGGTCGCGCCATGCCTGCGAGCTTGTTCGTCTCGCTGGCCGACGCCGACGGGGCGGACGCCTATCCGATCGCGTCGTACACCTACTTCCTCGTCTACCAGGACGCCAAAGATCGCGTGAAGGGTGAGGCGCTCGCTAGCTTCCTGTGGTGGGCCATCCACGACGGCCAGCGCTACGCGGCCGGACTGGACTACGCGCCTTTGCCGCGGACCGTGGTGCTGCAGCTCGAGGAGCGCATCAAGGGACTCACGTTTCAAGGTCGAAAGTTGCTCAAGATCCCATGACCTCCGAGCTCGAGCCTGACCGACCTTCGCTCGAGGGTGCAGCGCATCGGCGCCTCCAACTCAACTGGGGCGACCGCGTCTTTCGTCTGGGCACCGCTGGCTTTGCGGGTTTGATCCTCCTGATTGTGGGCTTGATGGTCTGGCAGATGGTGGGCGCCTCTGCCCTCAGCATCCGCGAGTTCGGTTTCGGCTTCATCAGCGGGCGAGAATGGAATCCGGTCCTGGAGCACTACGGTGCGCTGCCGTTCATCTACGGCACGCTCGTTTCCTCGTTCGTGGCACTTTGCCTTGCCGTGCCGGTGTCGTTGGGCATCGCCATTTTTCTGAGCGAACTCTCGCCGGCCTGGTTGCGTGACCCGCTCAGCTTCTTGGTGGAGCTTTTGGCGGCGGTGCCGAGCGTCGTCTACGGCTTGTGGGGCATCTTTGCCTTGGCGCCGTTCATGCGCGAAACCGTTGAACCCGCGTTGCGCACCACCTTGGGCTTCTTGCCGTTTTTCCAGGGTCCAAACCAGGGTTTTGGCATGCTGACGGGTGGCTTGGTGCTGTCGATCATGATCGTTCCCACCATCTCTTCCGTCAGTCGTGAGGTCTTGCGCGCCGTACCTCAGTCGTATCGCGAAGGGGCGTTGGCACTCGGCGCGACGCAATGGGAAGCGATCCGCACCGGCGTCATGCCGGTCGCCCGCTCAGGCTTGATTGGCGCCATTATCTTGGGACTTGGTCGAGCCCTCGGCGAAACGATGGCCGTGACAATGTTGATCGGCAACCGAGCCGATATCAGTCTGTCGTTGTTCGCCCCCGCGCACACCATGGCAAGCGTGATCGCCAACGAATTCACGGAAGCGACCGAAGATCTCTACTTGGCTGCGCTGGCCGAAATCGGCTTGTTACTGTTCGTCGTCACGGTGCTCCTCAACATCCTGGCCCGCGCTTTGGTCTGGAACGTCGGAGACCGGCGCCAAGGCGGTCGGGTATGAACGGTATCCGCAGCTCTTACGTCTACCGCCGCGCGGTCGATCGTGCGGTCCGAGCCGCTTGCGTGTTGGCGGCCGTCATCGCGCTGGTGCCGCTCTTTCTCGTGCTCTATTACGTCGCGGTTCGCGGTATCCGTGGCCTGAATTGGGCGTTTTTTACCGAGCTGCCCAAGCCCGTCGGTGAGGAAGGCGGAGGCGCGGCCAATGCGATTGTGGGGAGCATCGAGCTCGTGGGGCTCGCCTGCCTGTTCGGCATTCCTCTCGGTGTCCTGGCCGGGGTGTTCTTGGCCGAGTTCGGACAAAGTTCGTTTGGACGCGTGGTGCGCTTCGCTGCCGACGTCATGGCTGGCGTTCCCTCGGTGACGATCGGCATCTTCATCTACGCGCTCGTCGTGCTGCGTACCAAGCAGTTTTCTGCCTACGCAGGCGGCCTGGCTCTGGCGGTCATCATGTTGCCGACGGTGACGCGCACGACCGAAGAGCTGCTCAAACTCGTCCCCGAGGCGCTGCGCGAAGCGGCCCTCGGATTGGGCGTGCCGCAATGGCGAACAACGCTCTGGGTCATGCTGCGCACGGCGGCGCCCGGCGTGGCGACCGGCATCATGCTGGCCGTGGCACGGGTGGCCGGTGAGACGGCGCCCCTGTTGTTCACTTCGTTCAACAACCGATTTTGGGCGCGGGGCTTGAACGAGCCCATCGCCTCGTTGCCGGTCCAGATCTACACCTACGCGGTCTCGCCCTACGAAGATTGGCACCGGCAAGCGTGGGCAGCCGCGCTCGTTTTGGTGAGCCTCGTGCTGTTCCTCAACGTCGCGGCACGCGTCTTGGTCCGGAACCGGGTGGGGTCTCGATAATGATGGGCTATTCATCTGCTCCAATCGGAGCCAGAGAAGATTCGGAAAAAGAAGTGATCAACCGACAAGCACAGTCTCCGGCCGCGCTCCTCGAGCGCCAGCGAGAAGAAGTGTCCACGGCCAACGTGAAAATGCGGGCTGGCGACCTGCGCGCGTTCTTCGGCAAGGCCGAGGTCATCAAGGGCATCTCGCTGCCTTTTCCCGAGAACAAGGTCACGGCCATTATCGGGCCTTCGGGCTGTGGCAAGTCGACCTTCATCCGTTGCCTGAATCGCATGCACGAGGTGGTCCCCGGGGCGCGCGCCGCGGGCGAGGTCTTGCTCGATACCGACGACATCTACGCCATGGATCCGGTGCGGCTCAGACGCCGCGTCGGCATGGTGTTTCAGAAGCCGAACCCGTTTCCCACCATGTCGATTCGAGGCAACGTGCTGGCTGGGCTCAAGCTCAATGGCATCCGCCCGGACGATCCGGATGGCCTCGCCGAGAAAACCCTGCGACAGGTCGCCCTCTGGGATGAGGTCAAAGACGGGCTCGGGCGCAGCGGCATGAGCCTCTCGGGTGGTCAACAGCAGCGCCTCTGCATCGCCCGCACGCTGGCCATGGAGCCGGAGGTCATCCTCATGGACGAGCCGTGCTCGGCGCTCGATCCAATCGCCACGGCCCGGGTCGAAGAGTTGATCCACGAGCTGCAGAAGCAGTACACGATCGTCATCGTCACCCACAACATGCAACAAGCAGCCCGCGTAGCCCAATACACGGCCTTCTTTTACATGGGCGAGCTGGTCGAGCACGACGAGACGAACGTGATCTTCACTCGCCCGGCACAAGCTCGGACCGAGGACTACATCACCGGCCGTTTCGGCTGAGTCACGATTTTTCATTTTCCTCGAACGCCCGCACGCGCTCAGCTACTCTCAATCCAGGGACGTCACGTGGGCCGACTGCATACCGACCGTGAATACGAGGCTGAGCTCGGTTCGCTACTCGAACGCGTGCTGTTCATGGGAGCGCGCGTCGAAGAGCAACTCGTCGCCGCGCTGCGCGCCTATGCGCAGCAGGACTTCGCCGTCGCCCAAGAAGTAGTCGATTCGGACAACCAGATCGATCGGCTGGAGCTGGAGATTGACCAGGCCTGCATCCAGCTGCTTGCCCGCCGCCAGCCGGTCGCCTCGGATCTGCGCTTCGTGACGACGACACTCAAGGTCGTCACCGACCTCGAACGCATTGGTGACTTGGCGACCAACATCTGTGAGCGCGTCATTGAGCTCGAAGGTACGCCGACCAGCATTCGTCCCAAGATCATCATCGAGATGGGCGACAGTGCTCGCAATATGCTGCACGACGCCATGGACGCATTGGTGGCGGGTGACGCGCGCAAGGCACAAGAAATCTTGGCGCGCGATCGAGAAATCGACGAAAAGTACGCTTCGCTCTTTCCCGTGATCGCTCAGCAAATGTGCGCTGATCCCGCGGTGGTCGATCAGCTGATGCGCACTTTGTCGGTGGGTAAGTACATCGAACGCATCGCCGACCATGCCACCAACTTGGCTGAGATGGTGATCTTCATGGTCGAGGGGCGCGACGTGCGGCATCTCGAAGCGGCCGAAGCCTCGCCACGCAAATAGCGCGTGACCTGAGTTGCGCATTCATGTTGCCGAGCAGCACTGCGCCGCTAGTAGCGTTGCGCCGCTAGCAGCACTGCGCCGCTAGCATCACTGCGCGTCTTTGATCACCTTGAACAGTGCGTCATCACCTGATGCATCTTGGCCCAGCTCCCAGATCATGATGCCTCCGTAGCTCTTGGCTAGTTCTGCCTTGGTGGCGATGGTCGCGGCGCTGTTGAACGAGAGCTGCGCGCCGCCTGAGCTGATCCAATCCATGTTCTTGGCTTCGGGATAAGCGCTGAGAATTGCTTGGTACGTCATGGCGATGGGTTCAGCCCCGCAGCCCCAGCAATAGCCGTAGAAGGGAACCCCCAAAACGACCCGGTCGGCCGGAATCCCGCGCTCATCGACCCAGTAAGCCAGTTCGGTCTCGGTCTCCGCGAGACTCGAGTGCTCGCCGGCATCGCTCCACGTTCCATAGTGGTCGTACGACATGATGTTGACGAAGTCGTACTCGGCCAGGGCGGGGCTCGAAAAGTCGTCGCCGTTCCAGGTGGCGACCGCCACAGTCAACAGCTTGTCGGCGGGCAGGGCTGCCGACAGCTTGAGCACGAAGGGCTCGTAGGTCGAGGAGACGTTGTGTCCTTCGATGTCGACGTCGATTCCGTCCAGATCGTAGCGAGTCACCAAGTCCGTCAATGCAGCGACGAATGCGTCGACATTGTCCGAAACGATTTTGGCGGCGACGTCTTCGCCCCCAGCAGCGCCCGCGATCGAGGCCAAGACCTTCACACCCTTGGCGCGAGCGGCCGTGACGAGAGGAGCGATCGAGGCTCGCGCGCCCTCGTCGAAGTCGACTTCGTTGCCGGCCCCCGTCGGATTGGCGAAGGCGATGCAAATGTGCGTCAGCGTATCGAGGTCGAGGGCCGCTGGATCGAGATTGCGCCAGGTCGGCAGGTAGCCAACGACGCGCTGCGACGGCTCCTGGCCACTCGTGCCGCCGGCGCCGTCCGGCGCACCGCCGGTGGCCGTAGCGGTGCCACCCGTACCGACGCCGTTTCCTCCGACTCCCGGCGCGCCGGCGCCGTCCGCTGCGTCGACCGACGAGCCGCTACAGGCAGTGAGGCCCGTACCCAGAAGGACGAGGCTGAAGAAAGAGCAAAGAACCAAGCGTCGCGAAGTGGCCATGCCTCAGCGTGTCGCCAACCGCGCGCCCGTCGTGTTCAGAACTGTGCAAGGTCGTGCACCGTTTGCGCTGGGGCCCAGCGCGAAGTCCGCCAGCGCAGGCGAATTTCCGGCGGTGTCATCACAAATGCGCAGCGCTGGAAATTCGAGGGGAGCGGGGCGCGGCTTGGCTTTGGGAGGGCTTGGGGGATCATGGCGCCGCCTCGCCCTCCGGCGAGGTCCACCCCTCCGAGAAGAACCATGGCCGCCATCGCAAACCTGCCCGAGCTCACCTCCTCTCCCGAATACAAGGCGCTCGACAAGCACTACCAGACGCTGCTCACCAAGAGCCTCCGCAAGCTCTTTCAGGAGGACGCGGCGCGCGCCGCGAAGATGTCGGCCGAAGGCGCCGGCATCTTCTTGGACTACTCCAAGAACCGAATCACCGACGAGACTGTCTCCTTGTTGGTTCAGCTGGCCAAGGCCCGGGGTCTCTCCGGCGCCATCGAAGCCATGTTCAAGGGTGAGAAGATCAACCTGACCGAGGAGCGGGCAGTGCTGCACACCGCCTTGCGTGCCGCGCGTGGGGCAGTGGTCGAAGTCGACGGCAAGAACGTCGTGCCGGACGTGCACGAGGTGCTCGATCGCATGAGTGTGTTCGCCGACAAGGTGCGCAGCGGCGCGCACACGGGCTTCACCGGCAAGCGCATCCGCTTCGTCGTGAACATCGGCATCGGCGGCTCCGATCTGGGGCCGCTCATGGCCTACGAAGCACTCAAGCACTACAGCGACCGCGACCTTGCTTTCCGCTTCGTCTCCAATGTGGACGCCACGGATTTCGCCGAGAAGACGCGCGATCTCGATCTCGAGGAGACTTTGTTCATCGTCTGCTCCAA
>JBBQHO010000008.1:0-49291 GCA_038324055.1 Polyangiales bacterium
CGGTGGGGTCGTCGTTCCGGCATCGTCGTCGCCCTCGGTGGTTCGTCCGCCACTGTCCGATCCCTCGGCGGTCGATCCCGAAGAGGCCTTCGTGGCGTCGCTGTCGAGCTGCCACCTGCTGACCTTTTTGTATGAAGCTGCACGCGCTGGCTTCGTGGTTGCGCGCTACGAGGACGACGCTGTCGGCACGATGACCAAGAACGAGCGCGGCGTGCCTTGGGTGAGCCTGGTCGAGCTCCATCCGCGCATCGAGTTCACCGGTAACAGGCTGCCGACCGACGACGAACTCGAGCACCTCCACCACCTTGCGCACGAGGGCTGTTTCATCGCCAACTCGGTGAAGACGGAGATCCGCGTACATTGGACGCGCATCTGAAGCAACGGCGCCGAGTTCTCGCGTTGCTCCCACCTGTGCGTCTGCTCAGAGACGGCCTTCAGTCAGTTGCTGGCGTTCGATGCTGTCGAACAAGGCTCGGAAATTCCCGCCGCCAAAGCCCAAATCGCCCTTGCGCTGCAGCAGCTCGAGAAACAGTGGACCGGCCTGCGGGTCTTTGAACAGAGCAGCTGCCTCTCGCATGAAGATCTGTAGCATGTAGCGCCCGTTCGACTGCCCATCGACCAAGATCTCCAGTTCGCTCAGCGTGCCGATGTCTTCTTCGATCTGGTTGACGCCCATCTCGCGCAGTCGCTCAGGCAAGAGATCGTAGTACGTCGAAGGCGTCGGCATGAAACCCACGCCGGCAGACTTGAGACCGCGTACCGCGCTGAGCAGGTCTTCCACTGCCAAGGCGACGTGCTGCACCCCCGGCCCGCGGTGGTCTTCGCAAAACAGGTAGATCTGCGAAGCCTTGAAATGCGGCTGGGCCGGCTCATTGTTGGCGAACTTGAGGCCCGAATGTGGATCCCACATGACGATCGACTTGAGACCCGAGCCACTGCTGTGGCCCTTTTTCACGTCCTGCGTGTGAAATTCGATCTGCCAGTAGCGCTCGAAACCCATCACCTGCTCCATCCAGGCCAGCGCAGGCTGGAGCGTCAAGAAGTTGGACGTGATGTGATCAACGGCGAGAATGCCGAAGCGATTGCCGGTCCCGGACGGTGCAACGCGCTTGAGGTCCGGCATGATAGGCGTGGTGCCTGCATGCTGGACGAATCGAAAGAGCGTATCGCCGATGGCGGTCGCGATGTCGAACCAACTGACGACGCCACCCTCGACGTTGCGGCGTTCGATGCCCGTCACCGGCGTCGCTCCGCGTGAAACCAACAGTTTGAACGCCTGTTCGACGTCGGGTACGTCGAACACGATGCGGCCCAGTCCTTCGGGATGCTTCTCGAGCCAACGAAAGCTCTCACCCCGCGAACCCAGCGGCTCGATGAAGACCAGTCGAACACCACCAGCTTCGACGACGCTGGCTCGGGCGCGGTGATCGGCCTCGAATTCCGCCGTGCTGACGGCGATTTCGACGAAATCGAGGTTGGTTACGTAGTGATCGCGACTGCGCTCCAGGTCACGCACGAACATGTGCAGAGAGGCGACGCGTTCGATTCCCAAAGATTCCAGTCGTGAGTTCATACGAAGCTTTCCTTCACGAGAAAGTCGCCGATGGGCAACGGCCTTTCGCGATTCATGTACAACGTGAGGATGCGGGCGACTTCGCCGACGTTCGGCTCCTGGAGCATGCTCGAGTGCCCTCCGGGCACATCGTGCACGTGTAGAGTCTCCGATTTGCCTCGCCAGCCGAGTCGCGGATCGTCGAACTGATCGACGTAGGGCGTGTCGTCGATCAGCGTCCCGTCGAAGGCAGCGTCCTTGACCGTCGCCCGCAAGAGCACGATGGGCCCGGGATAGGGAGAGGGCATGACGTACTCTCGCTCGGCGAAACGCAGGGCCACGCGCACGGGGATGTCGCGGGCGATCTTTGGTAGCGCCAGGCCGCGGTCGAGGCAGAAGCGCAGAATCCGCATTTTGAAGTCATTTTTTACGCGTTCGGTCTTGGAACGGAATTCGTGAAGAATGACGTTTCCGCCTTTCTTGCGGAGCAGCTGGATGGCCTGGAGCGCGCGCGCGGACCGACCCCGGCCCGGAGCGCCACCCAAGCTCGACCCAAAGCGCTTGAGTCTCGTCTTGGTCGAACTCTTTGGCGGCAGGGTGACGTGGGCCACGTCGATCAATGCGACCAAGTCGACGCGCTCGCCCGCCTGAACCAAGAGCTGTGCCATCTCGAAGGCAATGAATCCGCCGATGCAAAGCCCTCCCAATGCGTAGGGGCCATGGGGCTGGAGCGTTCGAACGATCCCGACGTAGTGCCGTGCGACATCATCGAGGCGCGTATGCAAGATAGGGTGACTGCCACGGGCGTAGGGTTGGATGCCGTAGACGGCATGCCCTTCGGGAAGTCGGTTCGCCAGCTGCCGATAGAGAATGGTCTCGCCGTCGCCATCGTGGACCAAAAATACTGGCGTTTTCGTGCCGCCCGCGCGCAGACACACGAAGCCGCTGAATTCCTTGTCCATCGGATCCTCGATGAGCGCTGCAAGGCGCTCCACCGTGGACTCGGTCAGAAGAGCACTCATGGGCAAGGTGACACCGAAGACCCTTTCGACCTCGATCATCAACGGCAGCGCCAACAACGAATCCCCTCCTGCATCGAAAAAGGCGTCGCGAATACCGAGCGCTTCCGTCCGCAAGACATGTCGCCAGATCTCGAGCAGTTGCTTCTCGATCGGTGTCCGCGGCGGCACGTGACTGCTTTGCCGCGCGAAGTCGGCCTGAACCGGTTCGGGCAGGGCACGCCGATCGAGCTTTTGATTCATGTTGACCGGCAGTGCATCGAGCAACACGATCACGGCCGGAACCATGTAGTCGGGAAGCTGCGACTGCATGAAGCGACGAATTCCCGGCACGTCGCAGCCTTCGGCGGTGGGGACCACGTAGGCGACGAGCATCTCTTCTCGGCCTTCCGGTTGGCGTGCCATGACGACGGCTTCACGCACGGCCGGTGCGCGACGCAAGGTGGCCTCGACATCGCCCAACTCGATGCGGATGCCCCGCAACTTGACCTGAAAATCGCTACGGCCGAGGATTTCCAAGTCGCCCGAGGCATCGAAGCGCCCCCAATCACCGGTGCGATAATAGCGCTCGTCTTCGTACGTCACATAGCGCTCCGCGGTGAGTTCGGGCCGCCTGAAATAGCCCGAGGTGATCCCGGCGCCAGCGAAGTAGATCTCGCCCGTCACACCGATGGGCACGAGTTGGCCCTGCGGATCGAGCAGGCGGACGCGAACATCGGGGAACGGTTTGCCCACCTTGCTGCGCTCGATGGGGCTGCGCAGCGGCACCTCGTAGGTACAGCCCATACAGGCAATCTCGGTGCAGCCGTAGATGACGAACAGCTCGACTCCGGCGAACGTCTGTTTGAGTGCCTCCAGTAGCTCGGCCGAGACAAAGTCCCCGCCCGATGACAGATGACGCAACCTCGGCAGTGCGCTGCCCGTCAGCTGCCGTTCTCCCATGTAGACGAGTAGCTTCTTCAGCAGGCTGGGCGCGGCATGCACCAACGTGACCGCTCGAAACGTGTGGAGCAGCCGCTTGAAATCAACGACGTGCTCGCGTTCCAGAACGATCAGACGCCCCCCGACCACCAACGGCAGGAACATCTCGAACATCGTGATGCTGAAGGTGAATCGCGCCATGGAAGGAACGACGTCTGCGGCGCACAGTTCATACCGATCGACTGCCGAGCGCACGAAATGCGCCAGATTGCCGTGGTTGGTCATCACGCCCTTGGGCACGCCCGTCGTGCCCGACGTGTAGATGATGTGCGAGACGTTCTCGGGTCGCACATCGACTTGGAGGGGGTCGGCAGGCCGTCGCGCCAGTGCTTCCAACTCGACGTCGATCAGGAGCTGTTTTGTCTGAGGCGAGAGCGGCAGCCTGGAAACGAACTCGACGTGACTGATGGCCACGCGCGGCTCGGTGTCCTCCAAGATGACGGCCAAGCGATCTTTGGGATAGGTCGGATCCAACGGAACATGAATCGCGCCCACCTTGAAGATACCGAGCAAGCAGACGACGATGTCGAACGAAGGCGCCACGCAGACTGAAACGCGGTCGCCGGGAACGACCCCTTGCTCGCGCAAGTAGTGAGCCAGCTGATTGGCACGCCGCTCCAGCTCCCCGTAGCTCAAATCGCCGTCGCGGAAGGTGATGGCGATCGCTTCGGGTCGCTGAGCTGCTTGCTCGGCGACACGCTCGTGGACCAGTCCAGGCAAACGAGCTGATTTGCCGCTGTCCCAGTCGACGAGCAGCTGTGCGCGCTCGCGTTCGTCGAGCAGCGTGATCTCCGAAAGGCGAATCGTCGGCCCTGTCAGCAGGGCGCGCACGACGTTCTGGAAGTGACCAATCAGCCGTGCGATCGTGCCATCCAAGAACGAGCCTTCGTCGTAGGCGAGCCAAGCGAGCAGGCCTCGCTCGCCTCGAGCGCAGCTGAAGGCCAGTGGTGCCGCTAGGTGATCGGGCCCATCGCTGGGGCGCAAAGTCCGCGTCGCGGTCTCGAAGATGTGCAGGGACAAACCCGGCGCCGGCGCCAGTCGCAACGCGACCGTGTTGCTTTGCAGCTGCTCGAGCGCAGCTTGCGCCTGTGCGATGCAGCTTCGAGCATCGAGATCGGCGTCGAAGCAAAAGCTTGCGTCGCATTTCTTCTGCAGCGAGGTCCCGTGACGCGTGACACGAATCGCAAAGTCACCCTGGTGCGTGTAGCGCTGGGCCAGCGTCGCGACGGCCGCGAGCAATAGCGCCTCCACGGACGGCAGCGTAGTCATTGCTTCAAGGCCGACGACGACGCCCAGCGCGACTTCACGGCGCCGCTCGGGCGCGCCAGGCAGCCGTCGGCGATCGCTCGGCATGTGAAGCGCTCCGTCGGTGGCCGTCGCAGATTCGCGCTCCCCACCGGCAGCGGCTTCGGACAAGGCTGCGTCGGACATGGCGCGCCAGCCTAACTCAGACGACGATAAATCGCAGCTCGGGCAATGGGCCGGCGACTTGCTCCCCACCCATCGCTCCGCATCAGCTACCACTGTTGCAGTTTGTTGCCCCAGGGCATCGCGCAGAGTCGCACTCAGGATTGCGAAGCAGTAAGAATCGCAAGGTGGCTCGGTGGCAACAATGATGGCTCGTTCCAACTCGAGCCGCTCGACGCTGCGCCTCTTCTGCTGCGTCGCGTCGTTCCTCGCTCTGGTGGGCACTGCCCGAGCGGACGTCGCTGCGCCTCCCCCCCCAAGGGCACACGGCTCGACGTTCGACTTTGCCCTATTGGGTGACCCGCAGCTTGGCTACGGAAGCGGCGCAGAATGGGGCGACTTTTCTCGCCTACGCAAAGTCGCAGCAGTCCTGAATCGATACGACGTGGCGGCCACCCTGGTTGCTGGAGACCTGGTTCAGGATCGCACGTGGTTGCAAAACTGGCTCTTTCGCCGGGCGCGCAGCGAGCTGAGCGGTCGAGTCGTCCTGGCCGCGGGCAATCACGACGTCGTCGACGCCCGGTCGCTCGCTGACTTTCGGGCCGCGTACGGGCCGGACTACTACCATTTCGTTGTCCAAGGCTCGGCCTTCGTCGTCCTGGATTCCGAGACCGCCCGCGATCGACGGATTGCTGCGGCCGAATACGATGAGCAGTGGCGCTTCATCGAGCGATCGTTGGCCGAGCACTCGCGCTTGGGACGCGAGCACGTCTTCTTGCTGATGCATCGCCCGCCTTTCGTCGACGACGAGCACGAACCAGACAGCGACGCCAACTGGCCCGCCGCTGCCCGCCAGAGGCTGCTCGCTCTGGCGCGATTGCACGGCGTGCGCTGGATTTTCGCGGGCCATCTGCACCGGATGAAGCGCACACGAACGAGCGATGGTCTCGAAGTGTTGGTCCTGCCAGGTTCCGCGCGCAGTTTCGACGAATCCGACATCGGATTTCAGCTTGTTCACGTCGCGGGAGCTGTGGTGACCAGTCGTTGGGTGACAGTGGCCTCTGCGCCGGCGCGCCCCTTTGGTGTACGTGGCCTGCGCGAGTGGACACCTCGACTGTTTGATTTCAGTGTCCGCCATTGGCTCATCACCTGCGCCTATGCCTGGACGGGCTGGTTGGCCCTGCGCCGCGCGCGCCGCAGTCCTCCCGCACCGCAGCGCGGGCTTGGCGCCTGGCACGTCGTGGCGGGAGTGCTGTTCGGGTTTGCCATCAACGCTCAGCTCGACCTCGACGAATTGCTTCGCGAGTGCGGTCGCATAGCTGCCAAGCTCGCCGGGGTGCACGAAGTGCGGCATTTGGTCACCGGTACCGGATTGAGCCTGCTGGTGGGGTCAGCCGTCGTCTTTCTTTCGAGAAGCCGCGGACGCGCGGACCTCGACCTCCGCACCCGCCTGGCACTCGCCGCGTTGCTCGTACCACTCAGCTGGTTCTGCCTGAGCGCCATCTCGCACCACTACATCGGCATGGTGCTGAGCGAAGATGCCTGGGACCTGGCGAGTATCGCCGCGCTTGCGACGATCGCGTTCTGCTCGCGACCCAGAACTCTGGCGCAGTCTTGAGTCGAGGCAACACGGAGCAGTTCGGTGGTACGCTCAGGCAGCTCCTTGCGTGGCACGGCGCTGGAACGAGCGATGAACAACGTCATCAACCTGAACAAGGTTCGCAAGCGCAAGGCCAAGGAGGCCAAGGAACGACGCGCCGATACGAATCGGCGATTGCACGGTCGCACCAAGGCAGAGCGAGCGGTCGAAGAATTGCAGAAGAAGATGCAGCAGCGACGTGTCGACGGCGCCAAACGAGAAGCGCCCGTGCCGCTGGCCAACGAAGAAGAACCCGACCCTTCTTGATCGCGGAATGCCACGGAAGTTTTTGACCGTCTGGCTGAACCAGCTAGTTTGGTGCGCATGTCCGTCAACCAGCTCCAACCGATTCAGCTCTACTTTTTTCCAACGCCCAATGGACTGAAAATCTCGATCGCACTCGAGGAGTTCGGGGTTCCGTACGAGGTACATCCGATCCACATCGGCCGCGGCGAGCAGCTCACGCCCGAGTTCTCGAAAATTTCACCGAACCACAAGATCCCGGCCATCGTCGATCCAGAAGGGCCTGGTGGTGCTCCGCTCTCCGTCTTCGAATCCGGCGCCATTTTGCAGTACCTCGGTCGTAAGTTCGAGCGCTTCTATCCGAGTGACGAGCGCGCGCGCGTCGAAGTCGAGCAGTGGCTGTTCTGGCAGGTCGGCGGACTAGGACCGATGGGCGGGCAATCGAATCACTTTCGCCTGTTCGCCAAAGAGACGATCCCCTACGCCATCGAGCGCTACACGACCGAGGTGTCGCGACTGCTGGGTGTGATGGACCAACGACTGACCGACCGCGACTACCTGGCGGGCGATTATTCGATCGCGGACATGGCGTGCGTCGCCTGGGTGGAGAGCCAGAAACCGGACTTTACCGCCCTGCCCCAGCTTGGCGCGTGGCTCGAACGCGTCCTCGGTCGACCCGCGGTCGAGCGAGGACTGAGCGTCGGCAAGTCCCCTGAGAAATCGTGAGCGCGACGCTGGACGAAGACTGGCTTTGCGGGGTCACGCGCGCCGAGCGAGTGAAACGGGGTGGCGTCGTGCAGCGACTGTGGGGCGGCTACGGACGGATCGTGCGCTACCACTTGTGGGGAGCGGCGCTGCCGAGTGTCGTCGTCAAAGAGATTCTTCCGCCTCCACGGGGCGAAAGTCGCATCTCGCACGCGCGCAAGCTCCGTTCCTACGAAGTCGAGTTCGCCTTCTACGAGCAATTCGCCGGACGCTGCTCGCCAGACGCACGCCTCGCCGACTTCGTCGCGCAGCGGCGCGTCGGTGACCAGCGCTGGCTCGTGCTGGAGGATCTGGACGCGTCCGGATTCTCCGCTCGCGGCGCGCACGGTAGCGCCGAGATTGAATCGTGCCTGGACTGGCTGGCGCACTTTCATGCGACTTTCCTCGACGTCGAGCCCGGTCCACTCTGGGCGGTCGGCTGCTACTGGCACCTCGCTACGCGACCCGAGGAACTCGCGCGGATCCGCGACGGGCGGTTGCGCGCCGCGGCTCCACGTCTGGACCGCTTGCTCGCGCAGGCCCGCTTTCAGACGCTCGTTCACGGCGACGCCAAGGACGACAACTTTTGCCTGGCCGCACGGGGCAACAGCGCTGCGGCCGTCGATTTCCAATATGTGGGCCGGGGACCTGGCATCAAGGACGTGGCCTACTTTCTGGCGAGTTGCCTGACGCCCAGCGCATGCGAGCGCGACGCGGGTAGATGGCTAGACGTCTACTTCGCGAAGCTCGGCGACGCTCTAGCCGCGCGCGGCTTGGCAAGCGCCGAACTCGAGGCCGAGTGGCGGGCGCTCTACGCCGTGGCATGGGCGGATTTTTACCGGTTTCTTTCGGGCTGGGCGCCAGACGAGGCCGGTCACGACCGCTACGCGGCGCGCTTGACCGAACAAGTACTCGCGACGCTCGGGCGAGAAGACCCCAACGCCTCCGCGTCGCCCTGATTTTGTCATTGATTCTGGGGCTCGTGAGCCCAGACTGGGCCCTCTGTGCGGCCCCTAGCCCCTTCACCGGTCAGGCATTCATGACGAGCAAAACCCCTCACTTGGGGGTTCGGGTTCTGCCACAGCCCGACGACACCGTCTGCGGCCCGACTTGCCTCCACGGAGTCTACGAGTTCTTCGGTCACCACCTGCCCTTGGCTCAGGTGGTTCGCGAAGTGCCCCCTCTGCCCGAAGGTGGAACGCTGGCTGTGTTCCTGGGGTGTCACGCACTCGATCAGGGCTTCTCGGCGACGATCTACACCAACAACCTGCAGACGTTCGATCCGACTTGGTTCAAACCGAACGTCGACCTGGCCGAAAAGCTGGTGGCTCAAATGGCGGTCAAGGCCGATGCGAAGCTGCACATCGCCAGCCGCGCGTACTTGCGCTTCTTGGAACTCGGCGGTCAGATTCGTATGCGCACGCTGTCGCTCGATTTGTTGCGCGGGCTGCTCGATCGCGGCATTCCCATTCTAGCAGGTCTCAGCGCGACGTATCTCTACGATTGTCCGCGTGAACTGCCTGACGGCACTCTCGACGACGTCGCCGGCGTGCCCGCTGGGCATTTCGCGATCATTCGCGGCTACGATGCTGACCGCGAGCACGTGCTGATCGCCGATCCGCTGCCCGACAACCCCAAGTTCGAAAAGCCATACTACAGCGTGGCGCTCGACCGGCTGCTCGCGGCCGTTCATCTCGGCATCGTGACCTACGACGCCAACCTGCTCGTCATCGAGCCCCAGGCTCAGAGCTAGACGTCATGCCCCAACTCATTGTCGTCGAGAACAAGAAGGACTGGCCGGTCGAAATGCCGGAAACGGAGATCATCTCGGCGCGAGACTACCTGACCAATCGACGCTTCATCGACATGAAGCGCGCCAAGGTCTTCAACCTCTGTAAGAACTACGGCTACCAGACACTGGGCTACTACGTTTCGCTCTTGGCCGCTGCGCGCAACCACCGTCCGCTCCCGTCGCTTGGTACAATTCAGAACTTGCGCCACTCGGCCGTCGTGCGCATCGCCTCCGACGAGCTCGAAGATCACATCCACAAGTGTCTGCACTCGCTCAAGAGCGAGGAATTCGAGCTGTCGATCTATTTCGGGCGCAATCTGGCTTCGCGCTACGATCGCCTCTGTCAGGCCCTGTTCGACCACTTTCCGGCCCCGCTGTTGCGGGCCAAGTTCCACCGCAATGGCGCCTGGCGCCTGGTCTCGCTCGATCCCATCGCCTCGCGCGACATTCCCGAAAGCCATCGTGAATTCCTGATCGAGCAAGCCCAACGCTACTTCGAACGGCCGCGGGAACGAGACGTCGAGCAACTGCGCTACGACATGGCCATTTTGGTCAATCCCGAAGAAATCGACGCCCCTTCCGATCCCAAGGCGCTCGATCGACTCATCCGCGCTGCGCGCAAGGTCGGCATCCGCGCCAATCTGGTAGGCAAAGAAGAGTACGGACGCATCGGCGAGTACGACGCGCTGTTCATCCGCGAGACTACGGGGGTCAATCACCGCACCTTCCGCTTCGCGAGTCGCGCGGAGAAAGAAGGCCTGGTGGTGATCGACGACCCCGAGAGCATTCTGCGTTGCTGCAACAAGGTCTACCAAGCCGAGCTGTTCGAGAAGCACGGTGTACCGTGCCCGCGCACCATGGTCGTGCATGCCGGCAACCGCGATCAGGTCGGCCCGGCCCTGGGTTACCCCGTCGTGCTCAAACGTCCCGACAGTTCGTTCTCCATGGGCGTGGTCAAAGCCAAGGACGAAGCCGAACTGAAGGATCATCTGGATCGCTTCTTCAAGGGCTCCGATCTGGTGGTCGCGCAGAGCTTCGCTGCCTCCGAGTTCGATTGGCGCGTGGGCGTGCTCGACGGCAAGCCGCTTTACGTCTGCAAGTACTTCATGGCCCGGGGCCACTGGCAGATCCAAAAGGCCACGGAGGACGGCAAGCGCAGCTTCGGTCGCAACTCGACCCTGGCGGTGGAGGACGCGCCCGCGGCCATCGTCGAGCTCGGCGTGCGTTCGGCCAATCTAATTGGTCGCGGCCTCTACGGCGTCGACATCAAAGAAGTCGACGGGCGCTTGCTGGTGATGGAGGTCAACGACAACCCCAGCATCGAGGCGGGCATCGAGGACGCCGTACTCAAGGACGAACTCTACCTGCGCATCATGCGCAGCTTCTACGAGAGACTCGAGCAGCGCGGCCGCGCCCACGGCTCGTCGCACTGAGCCCATGAGCCCTCGTCCATACCCGGCCTTTTTTGGCTATGGCATCGAGATTGAGCACATGATCGTCGACGCCGAGTCGCTCGACGTCCGACCCATCGCCGATCAGTTGCTGCGTTCGGTCGGCGGCGGCTACGAACTCGAGGTCGAGCGCGACGACGCGCGTTGGTCCAATGAACTGGCTCTACACGTCATCGAGATGAAAACTGCCGGCATCTCGCGCGACCTCGAGAACAGTGCCCTCGTCTTTCGACGTCAGGTCAACGAGATGAATGCGCTCTTGGCCCCGATGGGCGCGCGTCTCCTGCCTGGCGGCATGCACCCCTGGATGCAGCCGGAGCGCGAGTTGGTCCTCTGGCCGCACGAAAACGACGTCATCTACAAGACGTTCGATCGCATCTTCGACTGTCGCGGCCACGGCTGGGCCAACCTGCAGAGCGTCCACATCAACCTGCCCTTCCAGAACGACGAGGAGTTCGCGCGATTGCACGCTGCCATTCGCGTCGTCCTACCTCTCGTGCCGGCGCTCGCGGCCAGCTCGCCCTTCGTCGAGGGAAGACAGGCGCCCGCGCTCGACTATCGCGTCGAAGTTTACCGACACAACGCACGTCGAGTTCCGTCCGTGTCCGGTTCGGTCATTCCCGAACGCGTCTTCTCCGAGGCTGCTTACCAGAGCGAACTCTTGCAGAAGATCTACGACGATTTGCGGCCGCTCGACCCGGACGAGACTCTGCTCGAGGAGTGGGTCAATGCGCGAGGCGCCATCGCGCGCTTCGAGCGCGGCGCCATCGAGATCCGGCTGATCGACACGCAAGAATGTCCCGAGCTGGACCTGGCGTTGGTCACGCTGGTCACGGCGCTGGTTCAGGCTTTGGCCGAAGGGCGCTTTGTTGCACCAGAACGACTGCAACTTTGGGACGAGAAGCGTCTCGAAGCCATCCTCCTGCCGTGCGTGCAGCACGCCAGCCGAGCGGTGATCACCGATCGCGAGTACCTGGACCTGTTCGAGCTCGAAGCCAGCGATCTCATGGCTGGCGAAGTTTGGTCGCGACTCGCCGATCGGCTGCTGCCTTCGGCTAGTCCGGCGCGTCGGCGTCTGGAGGTCGTGTTCTCGCGCGGCACCTTGGCCGAACGCCTGGTGCGGGCGGCGGGCCCCACGCCAACCCACGAGAAACTCGTTTCGACCTATCGAACTCTGGCCGCTTGCCTGGCCGAGGGTAAGGCCTTCTTGGGCTGAGGACGCTCGTGGCAGCCAGGCGACCGCTTCAACTCTTGCTCAGCTCCGAGCATGGCACGAACCACGTGCCGGGCGCGCTCGGCGCCCTATTTACCAGTCGTGCAGGGCGCGTCGCCCTGCAGAGTCATCGCGGTTGGGATCCGGGCTCTCTCTGGCTCGCCCAGCGGCTCTCGCGGCGCTTCTCGGCTCCGCTGTTCGCGGCGCGCGTCAGTCGCTTGGTCATCGACCCGAATCGCTCTTCCGGCCACCCGCGACTCTTCTCGGAGTTCACGGCTCCGCTGCCGGCCCGCACCCGCAGCGCACTCGAGGCGCGCTACCACGCATCACACCACGCCGCCGTGCGCGCTTGCGTGGCGACGCTGAGTTCGCGCGGGCCCGTGCTCCACGTGGCTCTCCACAGCTTCACACCTGTCTGGGACGGAGCGGTGCGCCGGACGGACCTGGGCCTGCTGTATGATCCACGACGGCACGCGGAGAAGGCGTTGGCCCACGACCTAGCGGTCGAACTCAAACGGCAGAGCGGACTCACCATTCACAAAAATGCCCCTTATCGCGGCATCGCCGACGGTCTGCCGACGTGTCTGCGCCGCATCTTCGACCAGGAAAAGTACATCGGCCTCGAGTTCGAGATGAATCAGCGGCTGGCGACCAAGGACCAGCTCGCCACTGTCGCTGCGCTCCTCGGCGACGCACTCGAAGTCGCGCCTACCTCTTCAGAAATTGGTCGGTGACGCACTCGGGACGAATCGATTCGCCACAACTCAAGCTCGAGTAGAGCTCGATGCAGGCTTGGGCCACGTCCGGGACCCGCGAGTAGTAACCAGAGCAAGGCGCGGCCGCTTCCATCGCCATCTCGCAGTCCTCGATCGTCGTCAGGGGATTGCAGTACTGCCGCCATTCGCACACGGCGCGGTAAAGCTGAACGCAAACGACGTAGGGGTCCGTCCGCTCGGCGATCTGCTCGGGCTCGCAACCATCGGGCCATTTTTCGCAAGCGCCGTTCTTGGCGATCTGGGCGAGCTGGGTCGCACAAGTCGCAAAGGGCGCGTCAGCCAAGCAGGCAATATAGCCGACGTCACCTTGGCACTGGCTCTTCTCTCGGACGCTGCCGCACTCGTCCACCGCGTCGCAGTAGCTGACTTTCCAGTCGTTGCAGCTTCCTGGCTCAGCCTCGAAATCGTCCCCCTCGCCACCGCCATCCGCGCTCGCGCTCGCGCCGCTGCCCCCGCCCGCCCCCAAACCCAGGTCCATGCAGCCCGGGGTGGTGGACAAGGCAAAAAGCAAGATAGGGGTGAAGCGCGCGCGTGAGCTCATCGCCTTGGAAAATAGGGAGGGCAACGCGCTTGGGCCAAGTTCACGTTGAACCTGAGTGGGCATGTGGCATAAGGGCGCCGCGACCCCAGGAAATCGTTCGAGTTTCCGAACATCCCCGGCCGCCCCCATTTGGAGACTCCATGGCCCTCGAGCGTACTCTCGCCATCATCAAGCCCGACGTCGTCGCCCTCCGTAAACAGGGGGTCGTCGTGCAACGCATCCTCGACGAGGGCTTTCAGGTCCTGGCCATGCGCCAGGCGCATCTGACGCGCGCCGAGGCTGAAGGCTTCTACGCCATCCACCGTGGCAAGGGCTTCTTCGACGAGTTGTGTGCGTTCATGAGTCAGGGACCCGTCGTCATTCTCTCGCTCGAGCGTGAAGGCGCCGTTGCCCATTGGCGTGAGGTGATCGGGGCGACCGATCCGGCGAAGGCAGCCGAGGGCACAATCCGCAAGCAGTTCGGCGCGAGCGTCGGCGTCAACGCGGCACACGGTTCAGACTCCATCGAGAACGGTCAACTGGAAAGCCTCTACTTCTTTCCAGGTACCGAGCTCCTGGCCGGCTCCTGACGCGACCCAGCGCACCTGACGGAAAAGCCGTGGCCAGCGAATCGGTCCCTCCTGCTCCTCGGCCCGACGTCCTCGGCGGCTTCGGGAAGTTGCGCGAAGCTCAGGCTGCGCTTCGCAACCTCGAGCATTTGCTCGGGTCGGTACAAGTTGGACCGAAGATTCTGGCGCACGTGCTGCCTGAACTGGAGCTGAGCTCGGCCTCCTGGAAGGAAGAGGCAGAAGCGCTGATTGGCCACTGCGCCAGTGCGCTTTCGAGTCCCACCGAGCTGCTCCGTTTTCAAGGTCACTTCGTGGACCTGTTGCGCGATTTTGCGCGAGCGCTCGGGCCGAGTGGCGCCCCGACGATGACCGCCAAGGTACGGCTCGGCTTGGAACGCGACGTCCGTCGGCTGGTTCCCGCCATCGGCGCCGCCATCGATCACCTGGAGCTGCTCGTCGAGGCGACTTGGGCCCGCGGCCTGCCGCTGAGCCTGAAAGAGCTGCTGCTGTCGCGCCCAGACATCGGGAGCGAGCGTCCTTATCGACCCGTGCGCGTCGTGGGCGATGCCGAGAGTGTCGAAGTGACTTTGCCGGCTCGAGTGGCGTTGCGGGCCATTGGCGCGCTCGTGGGCCAGGCTGGGCCCGACGTCGGACTCTCGGTGCGGCCGGGGCCGACGACCTGCATCTTGGCGCTGGAGCACGGGCTGACGGGGGGGGTGATTGCTCAACTGCCGATCATGGTCGGCATCTCCGACACCAGCGCCGTCGTGCGCAGTGCGCTGCTCCACTACGGCGTCCGCCTCTCCGACGACGCTCTGACACTGGAGTTGCCCAGCCAACCGATGCACTGAGGGTCTTCCCCCGACCCTTGCCCCACAGCGGGCGCACCAGTAGACGGGCTGATGGAACTCGCTGAGCTAGAGACCCTCGTCCAAGCCGCCTACGCCGACAAAACGCTGCTCTCCGACGAGCGCCATCAGAACGCAGTGCTCGAAACCATCGAGCTACTCGATCGCGGCGAGCTCCGTGTCGCTACGCAACGTGGCATCGGTGATTGGTTCACGAACGTCTGGGTGAAGCAGGCCGTGCTCCTGTATTTTGCTGTACGCAAGATGGAGCGGATCGAACTGGGGCCCTTCGAGTTCTACGACAAACTGCCGCTCAAGAAGAACCTCGATCGGGCCGGCGTGCGCGTCGTGCCGCCCGGCACCATTCGCTACGGCGCCCACATGGAGAGCGGGTCCATACTCATGCCCGGCTACGTGAACATCGGTGCCCACGTCGGCAGCGGCACGATGGTGGACACTTGGGCGACGGTCGGTTCTTGCGCGCAGATTGGCAAGAACTGCCATCTGTCGGGCGGCGTCGGCATCGGTGGCGTACTGGAGCCGCCGGGCGCACAACCGGTCATCGTCGAGGACGGTTGCTTCATCGGCAGCCGGGCCATCATTGTCGAAGGTTTACTCGTCGAGGCCGAGGCCGTCATTGGCGCCGGCGTTGCATTGACGGCGTCGACCGCCATCATCGACGTCACCGGGAGCGAACCGGTCGAACTGCGCGGCCGCATTCCGACGCGCAGCGTGGTGATACCTGGCACCCGCACCAAGAAGTTCCCCGCCGGTGAGTTCCAGATCCCGTGTGCACTTATCATTGGTCGGCGCAAGGAGAGCACCGACAAGAAAACGACGCTGAACGAAGCACTCCGGGACTTCAACGTCGCCGTTTGAGCGACCCGATGAAGCCCGCCGCCCTAGCGATGTTCGCGCTCTCGGTGTGGGGCTGTGACCCCCGACCAGCGAGCACGACGGCGGAGTCAGCCGAGTTGGACGGCGTGCGCGTGGCTCAGGCGATCGACAGCTTGAGGCCCCACTTGGGCCCCGAGCCGTCTCTGCTCGAGTTGAGAGCCAATGGCGCCGGAGTGACATTGCAGGTCGTCCGAGCGGAGGCGACACCGCCCGAGGTCGTCGAGTTTCAGTACGCCTTCGCCACTGCTGGTGGCCCCGACGGACCCGCGGAGGGGCCACGCAAGTTACCGCTGCGTGGCACCGGTGAGATGCAAGAGAACGCTTTCCCACTCAGCGACCTGGATCTTGCGAAGATCACCGCAGCGTTCAGTGTGGCCCGCCGCGCCGTCGATCCGGCAGATGGCCGGGTTCGTGAACTGATTGTACGTCGGCTGTTGCCCTTTCACCGCTCGATTCGCGCTCGCATTTACGTCGAGAGTCCGCGGATGAGCGGGAGCATCGACACGAACGCTGGAGGAACACCGCTCAAGCTCTGAGCCCCGCCAGGTCCTGCCGCGGCAATTCCCTGTTTTTTGTCGGTCATTTTGGATTGCGGTCGCCGTGTTAGCCTGACCGCAGCGAAGTGCCGTCTCAGAAAGAAAGACCAACGAGTTCGAAGATCCGAGCGTTGCCACGCTCGCGCATCAGCGTGCTCGTCGTCGACGACAGCGACGAGCATCGGCTGCTGTACGCAGCCATGCTGCAGCAAGACCCGACGACGCAGTACGTGCTGATCGAATGCGCAACCGGCGCCGAAGCCATTGCGCACGTACGGACTCAGGTACCCGACTGCATCCTGCTCGACTTTTTCCTACGCGATGGCAACGCGGTCGAACTGCTCGACCAGCTCGCCAAGATCGTCGACCTTGCGGCCCTGCCCGTCGTCGTCACGTCGGTCGACGACGACCAGGTGAACATCGACCGGGCGTTCCGTGCCGGCGCCGTCGACTTCGTGCACAAGGGTCGCATTACGGCCGGTGACCTGTCCCGCTCGCTACGCTACGCGGTCGAGCGCGCACGCAATCAGGACGTACGCAGCCAGCTGGCGCGCTCGCAGCGACTCATGTCTCTTGGCCAGGTAGCCGCAAGCGTCGCACACGAAATCAACAATCCCGCCGCCTTCGTACTGTCGAATCTCGTCAGCCTTCAGCAGATCCTACAGCAACTCAAGCCGCTGCTCGATCCGCCCGAGCCGTTGACCGAAAAGGCCATCGATCTGATCGGCGAACTCGAGAGCATCACGCAGGACAATATCGACGGCGTGCGGCGCATCGCTGCCATAGTCAGCGAACTGCGTCTGTTCTCGCACCCCAAGACCGAATCGGTCGAACGCGTGGACCTGAACGACGTCGTGCGCATTGCCACCAAGCTGCTCGGCTCCAAGCTGCAGAGTGCTGGACGCTTGCTCCTGACGCTCGACCCCATTCCCGCCATCGCCGCCGATCGAGGTCGTATGGTTCAGGTATTGGTCAACCTGCTCGACAACGCGGCCGTCGCGCTCAAGGATGCTCCTCGCAAGGAGCACGAGATCCGCGTGCGCACGCGGACCCAAGGCGACTGGATCGAGGTGAGCGTCGAGGACACGGGACCCGGCATGAGCCAAGAAGTTGCATCACATGCCTTCGAGCCCTTCTTCACGACCAAAGGGGCAGGCGTTGGTACCGGCTTGGGCTTGAGCCTCTGCGCCGAGTACGTCCACCAGCACGGCGGCGAAATCGAGCTCAATTCCACTGAAAATGAAGGCACGACCGTGATCGTGCGCATTCCCCGACGGACGGGTCTGGTGCCCAGCAGCGAGCGCTTGCCGCTGAGTCAGAAGGCACGCAGCACGCGCGGCCACGTCGTGATCATCGACGACGAACAGCCGCTGCTTCGGGCCTTCCAGCGGGTGCTCGCAGGACACCACACCGTGGTCACGTTCGAACGCGCCCGGGACGCGATTTCGGCCTTGCGGGCCGGACTGACCGCCACGGCCATCATCTGCGACGTCAACATGCCCGATCTGGATGGTCCCAGCGTTCACCACGAGATCCAGGAGTTCGATCCCGAGTTGGCGCGGCGCATGATCTTCTGCACGGGAGGCGCGTTCAGCGAGAGCTCTCGGAGCCTCCTCGATCAGACGGGGCTCTTGGTCTTGTCCAAACCTGTAGAACCGTCGACGCTGCTCCGTGCCATCGACGAAATGTGGGCGACGAGCGAGCGGGGCCGTGACGCGGACTGACATGGACCAAGAAGCGCTTTTCCTGGCCGCGAAGGCGCACTTCGATGCCTTGAACGCCCAGGATCCTCAGCTGGTCGATGACGCCGGTCTGCTCCGTCCGAAAGAACTGGTCCAGGCCGAACGACTCGAAGCGTGGATGCTCCGGCTGGTGCCTGAGCCCAGCTTGGCCCTGCGGCTGGCCGTCCGTTGCCAGCACCTGGGACGGTTCCGGATGCCCCGTTCCACTTATCCCGAAGGGCGAGTTGCGTACCTGTCGTGGCGCAAAGAGTTGGCGCGGCTGCATGCCCAGAACGCCCGTGAAATCCTCGAGCAAGTGGGCGCCGGTCCCGAACTCGTGGACGCCGTGCGCGCGATCAACCTGAAGCAAGATCTGAAAGGCCAGCCCGAGGTCCAGGCGATGGAAGACGCCTTGTGTCTGAGCTTCCTCGAGCACGAGTTCGTGCCGTTCGTCGCTCGCCACGCAGACGACAAGGTCGTCGATATCGTGCAGAAAACCTGGCGTAAGATGAGCGCGCAGGGCCACGCGTTGGCCCTGGAGCTTCCGCTACGCGGACGCGCCCTCGAGCTCGTTCAGCGCGCACTGAGCTAGCGACTGGCGATCGTGCCCGTTCAGACGTGCGGGGCGCGGCACTCGATCAGAGTGTGGCCCCAACCGATACGATCGGTTTCGCTCTCGACGACCAGGCCAGCCTTCTTGATGCAACCCAGGACCGTCTTCGAGTCGTACATGCGACTCGTGCCGTTGGCGACGCAGGTGAAGTAGAGGCTGATGGCCTGGAGACAGAACTCGCCCACCTCGTTCGGTTGTCGATCCCAGAAATTGTCGAGGATCAGCAGGCGCGTGTCGGGGCCAAGCGCTCGGCGCGCCACGGATAACACGTGAATCACCTCTTCTTCGCTGAAGCAGCTGAGGAACTGACTCATCCAGATGACGTCTTGCCCCCCAGGCAGGCTGGCGTCGGCTTGCAGGATGGAAAACGGGTGAAAATTGGCCCGATCCACCACACCAGCCTCGGTGAGTGCCGCGCGACAAGAGGCGATCTGGCCCGGTAAATCGGCGACCGTGATCCGCACTTCCGGATCGTGACCGAGTACCTGGAGCGCGAACTTGCCCGTGTTGCCGCCGACGTCCAGGATGCGTTGGGGCGCGGAGGAAAACACCTGCTCCATGACGAGCGGGAAGGCGTCATCGGAGTAGAAATGGTCGAACTCGAGCCAGCTCTGGCGCGCCGGTTCACCTAGCTCCGCGAGACCGTCGTAGACGGTAGGCCAATTGCCCAACTCGCGAAGACCGGCCGCGCGCCCTTTCTCGATCGATTCGGGCATGTGATCGGCGGCGCGGTAGCAGACGTCCTGAACGAAGTTCATATTCGCGCGCGTGAGTGGATCACGCTCGATCAACAGGCCGGTGCGAGTCGGCCGAAACACATCCCCTTCCTTCTCGACCAACCCAGCGGCCAGGCCCGCCTCGAGTAGGACCGTGACACCGTATTTGCTGGTGTCGGTGGCGTGGGCGAGCTCGTCGATGGTCGCCCCTTGCGGCAAGCGCTGCGATAGCGTGCGCAAAAAACCGCGATCACGCAGAACGCGGGCCGCCTGAAACAACAGAGGCGCGAAAGCGATGAACTGGGCGTTCTTCATCGCCGCCATCAGAGGCTGGCCTTTTTTCTGGCTCGGCGGGGTCATCGGGGACGCATCTTGTCAGTAGCTCCTGGTAAAAGGAACTGGTAACCCCCGGCCCAAGTCATGCGCTACCAGCGAGCCCTCCTCCCGACACTGAAAGAAGCCCCCTCGGACGCGCAGAGCGTGAGTCACATCCTGCTCACGCGCGGCGGCTACATGCGCCGTGTCGGCGCCGGCATCTATTCTTACCTGCCACTGGGCTTGCGCGTGTTGCGCAACATCGAGCGCATCATTCGCGAGGAGATGGATCGCGCCGGCGCACAGGAGCTGCTGTTGCCCGCACTCGTTCCGTCAGACTATTTCAAAGAAACCGGACGTTGGGATCTGTTCGGCGACACCCTGTTTCGTCTGCAAGATCGCAAGAAGGCCGACTACCTGCTCGGACCGACGCACGAAGAGACGATTACCGATCTGGCGCGCCGCGAAATCCAGAGTTATCGCGACATGCCCAAAAACCTGTACCAGATCCAGGCGAAGTATCGCGACGAGCCTCGACCCCGAGGCGGCCTGCTCCGCGGCCGTGAGTTCATCATGAAGGACGCTTACTCCTTCGACGTCAGTGAAGAGAAGGCGCTCGAGAGCTACGAGCAAATGCGCGTAGCCTACCGCGCCGTCTTCGACAGATTGGGTCTCGTCTATCGCATGGTCGGCGCCGATTCCGGCGCCATGGGCGGCAGCAAGAGCGCCGAATTCCAGGCGCTCGTGCAGAGCGGTGAAGACTTCATCTCGGCCTGCTCGGCCTGTGATTATGCGGAAAACCTGGAGGTCGCCTCGCCTCCTCGTCCCGCTGCAAGCCAGCTCGGCGACATCGCTGCTCGCGAAGAGGTCCACACACCGGGTCACGGCGCCATCGAGGACGTCGCTTCGTTCTTGAAGGCACCGGTCACGAGCTTTCTCAAGAGCTTGGTCTACCTGGCCGACAAGGATTTGGTTTTGGTGGTGTTGCGCGGGGATCACGAAGTGAGCGACGTGAAGCTGGCGCGGGCACTCGGCGTGAGCGAAGTCCATCTGGCTTCCGCGGAGGACGTGACGCGCGCCACTTCGGCGGCCGTAGGCTTTGCGGGACCGGTCGGCTTCGCAGGCAAAATCCTTGTCGATGCCGACGCAGCCGTGGTCGAGGACGGCATCAGCGGCGCCAACAAGACCGACTACCACCTGCGTCACGTTCAGTTCGGTCGCGACTTTACGGGCGAGGTCGTCCAGCTGCGCGCCATGCGAGCGGGCGATTCATGCCCCAAGTGCCAGGGCGTCGTCGAAATCTACCGCGGCATCGAAGCTGGACACATCTTCGTTCTCGGTACGCACTACACGCAAAAGATGGGCGCGGTGTTCCTCGACGAGAAGAGCGAAAAGCAGACGATCGTCATGGGCTGCTATGGCATCGGCGTGTCCCGCCTGGTGGCCACCATCGTCGAGCAACACAACGACGCCAACGGCATCGTTTGGCCCGTTAGCGTGGCGCCCTACCCCATTCATATCGTTCAGGTGGGTGAGAGCGATGAGGTGAAGGCGGCGGTGGCTGGCCTCGAACGCGAGTTCATCGCCGCCGGCCTCGAGCCGCTGGTCGACGACCGCGACGAGCGCCCCGGGGTCAAGTTCAAAGATGCCGACCTGATTGGCTGCCCGTACCGCGTGACCGTGGGTGAACGCGGCCTGAAAGAAGGCAATGTGGAATTCAAACTTCGCAGCGAGCCGAACCCCAAGGCGGCGCTCGCTCTCCCCCTGCAAAGCGCAGCCGCCGAGGTGATCGCCACCTGCCGACGGGACTTGGGCTGGGCCTGACCCACTGCGCACGAGACTTTCCTACGAGTTTCTGTATCTTTCGCGCTCTGGCCCCCCCCAGGCCGCCCCTTCACCATGGCAGAAGACAAGCCTCGCTTCGCCCGCTCGACAGATGCGGTGCATTCCGGCAGCTCGACACGTCGGCCGCACAACGCGCTCGCGCCCGGCATCGCCCAGACGGCGACGTACACCTTCGAGAGTACGGCCGATCTCGAGCAGTACATGCGGGGCGAGGATACCGATCCGGATCGCGAAGAATACGGTCGCTACGGCAACCCAACCGTGCGTGAACTCGAGCAGCGCGTCGCAGCCCTCGAGGCGACAGACGATGCTGCCGCTTTTTCCACGGGCATGGCCGCGATCACTTCCACGCTGCTCGGCCTGCTCAAGCAGGGCGATCACGTGGTGCTGTTTCGCGACGGCTACCGTCGCACACGCCAGTTCGTCACCACCTGGCTCGGTCGGTACGGCGTCGAGCATACCGTGGTGCCTCCAGGCGATCTCGCAGCGATGGAAGCTGCCATCGGCGACAACACCAAGTTGGTGATCACCGAGTCCCCGACCAACCCATTCAACTACTGCGTCGACCTGGGTGCGCTTTCTTCGCGCGTGAAGGCCAAGAATCGGCGCACCAAGACGTTGGTGGATTCGACCTTCGCAACGCCCATCAACTGTCGGCCCCATGGCTTTGGCATCGACTTGGTGGCGCACAGCGCGACCAAATATTTCAGCGGGCACAACGATGTCCTGGGCGGAGTGGTCGCCGGCAGTTCGTCGCTGATCTCGCTCGTGCGCGAGGCGCGTGACGTCACTGGCGCGAACCTCGATCCGCATGCAGCGTTCCTGATAGCACGCGGCCTCAAGACACTGGGTCTGCGTGTCCGCCAGCAGAACGCTTCGGCGCTCAGCATCGCGCGCTTCTTGGAGACGCACCCCAGGGTGGAACGCGTTTTTTACGCCGGTCTGCCGAGCCACCCCTCGCACGCTATCGCCAAAGAGCAAATGCAGGGCTTTGGTGGTGTGGTCAGTTTCATCGTCAAAGGGGGCAAGGCCGCAGCCTCGCGTGTCGTCGACGCTTCGCGGCTCGCGCAGATTGCCCCGTCCTTGGGCGGCGTAGAGACACTGATCGAGCAGCCGTCGATCATGAGCTACTTCGAACTTTCCGAGGAGCAGCTCGACAAGATCGACATGTCGCCCGCGCTGATCCGTTTGGCCGTCGGTATAGAAGACGAAGCCGATCTGCTGGCGGATCTCGATCAGGCCCTGGCGCAGGCCTGAGCCCAGCCGGCCCTTCGACTCCGGAGCCTTGCGCGCACGCGCCGGGGGCAGGACGCTGCGGGCGATGCATTCGTCTGGCAAGCGGCTCGCGCCCTTCGACTTCCTTCGCTTTCTGTGGAGTAGCCTATCTTTGGTCGTGCTCTTGGCCGCACCCAGCGCCCGGGCGCAGGCGCTGGATCCACGAGAAATCCCAGAAAGCCTCAAGCCGTGGATCCCTTGGCTCTTGGCCGAGCGTGGCGATGCGGCTTGTACGCAAATCGACGGCGAGCCCCGCTGCGTTTGGCCAGGCGAGCTGGTCCTGAAGCTCGATCGAAGTGGCGGCCGCTTCGAGCAGAACGTGTTTGTCGAGAGCAAGAAGCTGCATCGCTTGCCGGGCGACGCCACGAGCTGGCCCCTGGAAGTCGAAGAAAAAGGCAAGAAGCTCGCTGTGCTCGAGCAAGGCGGATTGCCCCACGTTGAACTCGCCAGGGGTGGTCACACGCTGAGCGGCCGCTTCTCTTGGCGGCGCCTGCCCGAGACCTTGGCGGTCGGCGCCGAGAGCGCCTTCGTCGAACTCTCGGTCGAAGGGCGAAACGTGCCTTTGCTCAAGCGCGATGGCGCGCAGCTCTGGCTCAAGGGACTCGACGTGGAAGCGACTGCGAGCGGCGAGGCGGAACACGTGGAACTCGACGTCTTCCGCAAGCTCTGCGACGGCGTTCCGCTATCCGTTGAAACGCGCCTCGTTTTCCAGGTTGCTGGACGCGCCCGCGAGATCCAGCTGCCCAATCCGCTCGTGCAAGGCACGGTACCGCTGTCGGTCTCGGGTGATCTGGCCGTCGCGCTCGAACCCAATGGGGCGCTGCGCGTGCAGCTCACGCCGGGGCGCCACGAACTCGTCGTCGTCGCTCGCAGTCTGGGTATGCCCACGGAACTGCGGGCCATCGACCGTCCCGCCCCCTGGCCCAGCCAAGAGGTCTGGGTGTTCGAGCCCCAGCCCGCACTCCGCGTCGTCGAACTGAGCGGCGTGCCCGGCATCGACGCGTCGCGTACTGTGCTGCCAGCAGAATGGAAGCAACTGGGGGCCTATGCCGTGGAGGCCGGAGCCACAGTGGCGCTGCGCACCACGCGGCGCGGCGAACCCCAGCTGCCACCCAACCGCATCAATTTGCGACGCGAACTCTGGCTCGACGAGGCCGCCGAGGGCTTCACCGTGCGTGACGCGCTCGACGGCGAGATGCACCAGAGCTGGCGGCTCGACCTGGTGGATGGCGTGCTGGGTCAAGTCACCGTGGGCTCGGAACCTCAGGTCATTACCCAGAATCCCGAGAGCAAGGCGCGCGGGGTCGAGCTGCGTGACGCACAATTGCGGCTGTCTGCAATCTCGCGCGTGCCCAAGACCCAGTCGTTGGCTGCGGTGGGATGGTCGAGCGACGTCGATTCCTTGAGCGCGACGTTGCACCTGCCGCCGGGCTGGGACGTGTTTGCCGCAAGCGGCGTCGACACGATGAGCAACACCTGGATCCAGCGTTGGGATTTGTTCGCCGTGTTCTACGTTCTGGTGCTCACCCTGGCGACGAGCAAGCTAGTCGGAAAGAAGGCTGGCGCCGTTGCGCTCGCGGCCTTGATCCTCTCCCATGCCGAGACGGACGCGCCTGAGTACATTTGGATCGTGCTGATCATCCTGTCGGCACTGGCTGCTATCGTACGCTCGCCTCGCCTGAGTCGCGTGCTGCGTTGGTCGTTCCACGCTGTCACACTGGCCCTCGCGGCGCTGCTCCTGAGCTTCGCGGTCGAGCAGGTCCGCCACGCGATTTATCCGCACCTACAAACTTCCAGCTTTGGCGATGACTACGGGCTGGACGGTGCGCTCAAGGCCGAGATGGCTCCGGTCGCCCCAAGCCCAGCGCCAGCGCCGGAAAGCGAGTTGGCCGTGGGACAGGCAAGTGATGGCGTCCCGAAGGACATGGCCGAAGACTCGAAAGAGGGCGGGACCGGAACGAGTTCGATCAATCGGCGCCTTGCCACGAAGAGCGAGCCTTCCTCGAACTATGGCTCCGCGCCTGCGCAAAAGCAGTTTCAGCCAGGTGCAGTCGTGCAAACGGGCCCCGGCGTGCCCGACGTCGCATCCTCGTCGTGGGATCTAGCTTGGTCGGGGCCGGTTGCCGCCGACCACTCGATGACGCTTTACCTCATTTCGCCTACCTTGGAGCGCGTACTCACCGTGCTGCGGCTGGCGTCGCTCGGCCTGCTGGCCTTCCTTCTCTGGCGCAGCTTGCCGCGCCCACCGGTCGAGCCAAGGCCGGCCCAGTTCGCGCCTTCGAGCGACCCTGCGCCTTCGACCGAGCCCTCGAGCGCAACGCCGACTGCCGTTACCGCTCGAGTCGCCGTTTTAGCCCTGGTGACGCTGTACGTTTCACTCTGGCCGGCGACAGCGCGGGCCGAAGAACCGTCGAGCGAACGTTTGGGCGAATTGCGCACGCGCCTCAACACACCTGCAGCGTGCGAGCCCGAGTGCCTATCGGTCTCACGCGCCAGCCTGGTGCTCAGGGAGGCCCTCGAGTTCACGGCCGACGTCCACGCTGGCCGAACCGTTGCCTACAAGCTGCCTGGGCCGGCCAGCGCGCTGGCTGGGGTAGCGCTCAGCGTCGACGGTCAACCCACCTCCGAGGTGCGCCTCGAGGCGGACGGTGCCTACTATCTGCGCCTCGAAGCGGGCGTGCATCGAGTTGTTCTCGTCGCGCAGTTGCCGAGTGATCGCACGACGCTCGACGTCGGCAGCCGCCCCCATTTCGTGACCGTCGATGCCCGGGGCTGGGCCGTTTCCGGTGTCAACGACGACGGTCGCGTGGAGGGCGGCACACTGACCCTCGTCCGCGAGATGCCGCTGATCACAGACGCGAAGGCCGACAAGGCCCGCGCCTCATCCAGTGGACAAGTCAATGTGCCGCCGTGGTTCTCGGTGACGCGTCAGATCAGTCTGGGAGTCAACGGCCGCGTCACGACCACCATCCGCCGCGTCAGCGATGCAACGAGCCCGGAAGTATTGACGCTGCCACTCTTGCCGGGCGAGCAGGTCACGACGCCGGGAATCGAGGTGCGGGGTCCGACCGTCTTGATCAGCTTCCCGCGGGAGGTCACGAACCGCGAATTTTCATCGACCCTGGGCTTCACACGCGCAGCGGGGCGGAGTTTCGAGCTCGCTCTCGATTCACCAGCGCAGGCTGCGTACTCGGAAGTTTGGACGATCGAATGCGGAGTCGTCTGGCATTGCCAGAGTTCCGGACTCGCCACCACATCGCACGTCTCCGAAGGGCGCTACCTCGAGACCTTCTCGCCGTGGCCGAGTGAGAAGCTGACGCTTCGCGCCATCGAACCGCGACCTGCCTCAGGCCAGTCGTTGACCATCGAGCGCTCGACACTGACGGTTTCACCCGGCATCCGCATGCGCCAGAGCCGACTCGAGATGACGGTGCGTACCAGCCGCTCGCAGATCCACGCCGTGCGCATCCCCGCCGAGGCCCGGCTCGAACGCGTCGAAATCGACGGCACCGAACAGGCCAGCAAGAACGAGAACGGCACCGTGCGGCTGTCGCTCGGCCCCGGGTCGCACCAACTCAAGGTGCAGTGGCAAGAAGAATCGGGTCTGACGACGATGTTCCGGACTTCGGCGGTCGACCTGGGAGCCACCGGTACGAACACCCGCATCGCCATCGAGATCCCCGGCGAACGCTGGCTATTGCTCGCTGGCGGACCTGGTCACGGTCCGGCCATCCTGTTCTGGGGCTACCTCGTCCTGATCGTGGCGGCCGCATTGCTCCTGCCGCTCCTGCCCTTCAATCAGCTCAGCCGTCTCCAATGGCTGTTGCTGGGGCTGGGGCTCACGCAGGTGCCCGCCGCCGTCGCCATCTTCGTCGTGGGTTGGTTCTTCCTGATCGGTTCGAGGCGCCTCTGGCAGGACACGGCTGGCACCTGGAAGAACGTGCTGCAAGTCACGTTGGTCACAGCCACCGTCTTGTTCCTGATCGCTCTGACGGGAGCGGTCTACCAAGGCCTCGTCATCTCGCCCGATATGGAGGTTCGGGGCGCTGGCTCCCACGCGATGCTTCTTGCCTGGTACGTCGACAAGAGCCCGGCCGCTTTGCCGAGCGCGTGGTTCGTGAGCGTGTCCATCTGGGTTTGGCGGGCCGTCATGTTGGCGTGGGCGCTCTGGTTGTCGCGCTCGCTGTTGATCTGGCTGCGTTGGGCATGGGCCGAGCTGCACGAAGGTGGCTTTTGGGCGCCCAAGAGCAGCCAGCCGCGCCGTCGGCTGAGCCGCCTGCGCCCCGAGGCCGATCCTGCGGTCGAACCACCGTCCGAAACCGTCGCCGAGCCGCCCGCGCCCGAACAACCCTGAGAAACTCGTGTATAAGGGGGCCATGGGTCTCGCCGACGACATCAAGAAGCGCATGTTTGCTGCCATGAAGGCAGGGCTCGTGGTCGAGAAGGAGATCCTGCGTGTAGCTACCGGTGAAATCACCATGACGGCCGCGCGCACGAACCAGGCGCTCACCGACGAAGAGGTCCAGCAGATCCTCAAGAAGCTGCTCAAGAGCAACCGCGAGGCTCTGGCGGTCAGCGAGGATGCCGAGCAAAGGGCGCAGCTGGAACAAGAGAACGGCATCTTGTCGGAGCTGTTGCCCCAGGTCCTGAGCGTGGACGAGATCTGCTCCGCCCTGGCACCAGTGTTGACCCAGATCCAGGCGGCACCTCAGCTCGGCCCGGCATTGGGCATCGCCATGAAGCAGCTGAAATTGGCAGGCCTGAGCGTTGAAGCGCCTCAAGTCAACGAAGCCGTCACACGGCTCCGAGGTTGAGGCGGGGTCCTCGCTCCGTGGACACCCCGACGCGATGATGAAGCGAGAGTCGCCGGCAGCACGACCGCTCGTCCTCGATCAGGGGTCACCCGAGGGTCTGGCGCTGTCACCGGCCATCGCTCGAATGGCGCGCCAGCGGCTCGGTGCGCTCGCATCGATCCTCGCTGGCATCACCTTGTTCGGCACGCTCACGCCTTGGGTGTTGTTTCCTTCGCAGTCGGAGCTCGTGGGCCGCGACGTGCTCGTCTACATGGCGCAAGGCGGGGTGGCCCTCGACGCCATCTTGATGTTCTTGATTTGGGGCACCAAGTGGTCGGACTCGCGCTTGCTTCAAGTCGGATTCGTGTACCAAGTACTGCGCGCCGCAACGCTATCCCTCAGCCCTCTGCCCGAAGTGGGGCCACCGCTACTCACTTGGACCGCCCTGTTGGTCGCGGTCTTTCCCTTGCTGCTCCCGCCCGTGCCCGTCTGGACGCGTGCGGCCACCCTGCTCGCGGCCCTCACGCCGCCGCTGTCGTTGTGGGTCATCCTGCACTTCAAGCCAGGGAGCCTCGACCCGGTCGAGCTGGTGCGCCCGGCCATGGCCAGTTTCTTCTCCGTCTTGTTGGCTCTGCTCTCGGCCGACGTCATGCGCCGTTTCGGTTTGGGCGCGTCACGCCACATAGGCAGCTACAACCTAGTGGAGCGCATTGGTGTGGGTGGCATGGGCGAAGTCTGGCGCGCCGAACACCGCTTCCTGTCTCGACCTGCCGCGATCAAGCTGATCCCGCGGCGCGAGAAGGACACCATTCGCTCACAGCAAAAAGCCCTGCGCCGATTTCGCCGTGAGGCTCAGGTGACGGCGCACCTGACCTCGCCGCACACCGTCCAGGTCTTCGACTACGGCATCACCGATGCTGGCGTGTACTTCTACGTGATGGAGCATCTGGACGGTTTCGACCTCCAAGAGTTGGTGCGTCGCTACGGGCCTCTGTCCTCGGCGCGCGCGCTTTTCCTGCTGCGCCAGATCTGCGACTCGATCGGCGAAGCCCACAATTCTGGCCTGATTCATCGTGATCTGAAGCCATCCAACCTGTTCGTCGTCCGCCGCGGACTGCGCGCGGACTTCGTCAAAGTGCTCGACTTCGGCTTGGTCGGACTGGGCCAACCTCTGCGTTCGGACACGTTCGACGGCAAGATCACCGCCGCCGGCATGATGACGGGCACGCCCGCCTACATGTCGCCCGAAATGGTCATGGGTGCCGAGGTCGATCCTAGAGCCGATCTGTACTCGCTCGGCTGCGTGTTGTTCTACCTGGTGACCGGAAGACTGCTGTTTCCAGGACTCGGGGCCGTGCAGATGGCGCTCGCCCACGCCCACGAGATGCCGCCCAAACCCTCGGAGTGTACAGATCGCCCCATCGCCCCCGATTTGGAGCGCATCATCCTGGCCTTGCTGGAAAAGGATCCGGCCAAGCGCCCTCAGTCGGCTGAGCAGCTGAACCGCTTGCTCGATCGCATCGACGTCGGCGAAGAGTGGTCCGACGTAACGGCAGAAGACTGGTGGAACGAAAACAAGCCCGTCGACAACGATTTCATGCGAGAAGCGGTACGCCGCGACACCGAATTGTCCTCTTAATCCCCAAAAACCCATGCTCGAACTCGTCGTTTCCTGGTTCTTTGCCGCTGCTGCCCTGGTCCTGTCCGATCGCTTGTTCAAGGGCGTCCAGCTGGCGGGCGACTTCGCGACGGCGCTGTGGGTGGCAGCTTGCTACAGCGTGCTGTCGTTCTTCTTGGGCTGGCTGATTTTCGGCTTACTCGGTATCGCCACGCTCGGCATCGGCTTCGTCTTTCACTTTCTGACGCAGCTCGTTGCCGCCGCGATCGTACTCAAGCTGACCAGCGCGCTCAGCAGCAGCCTGACCATCCGCGGTTTCTTACCCGCCCTCGGCGCCGCCATGCTGCTGGCGCTCGGTGGCGAGTTGGCTCATCGCCTGCTCGTCGCTTTGTGATCAATCGAGGATGACGCGCAGGAACGCTGCGCCGTAGCGCTCGAGCTTGGTCGGGCCCACGCCAGAGATCGTTGCCATTTCGCCCGTCGTCCGCGGCTTGCGGGCGGCCAGCTCGAGCAATGTCGCGTCGCTGAACACCACGTAAGCTGGCACACCGCGTTCGTCGGCCAGCTCCTTGCGGCAAGCACGCAAGCGCTCGAAAAGCTCGCCGTCGACCTGTTGCCCCCCCGTGGCGCGTTCTGCGGGGGCGCGAATTCGGCTGGGCGGTCCCGATTGAGCCGCGGCCAGCACGTCGCTTCCGGCGCAGTGATCGCAAGCGCTCCCGCACGACTCGAGCTGCTCGTGAAAGTAGCCAACCAAGTTCTGGTGCCGACAAATCTTCGCATCGGCCAGGGAAAACATGTCGCGCACTTGATCCCGAGCGCGATCGCGTGCGGCTTCGTCGTCCATCTCTTCGGCAAAGCGGTCGTAGGTACGTACCTCGCTCCACGAGTAAAACAGCACGCAGTTACTGGGCAAACCGTCACGGCCAGCTCGACCGATCTCTTGGTAATAGCCTTCGATCGAACGCGGCATATCGGCATGGATCACGTAACGCACGTTCGACTTGTCGATACCCATGCCAAAAGCGATGGTGGCCGTGACCACGTCGACGTTGTCGTTACGGAAATCGTCCTGCACCTGGCTGCGCGCATCGGGCTCGAGCCCCGCGTGGTAGGCCTGAGCGCGCAGGCCGTTTTCGCGCAAAAAGTCTGCCAATTCCTCGGTCTTCTTGCGCGACAAGCAATAGACGATGCCGCTCTGGCCCACTCGCTCACGGGCTAGCCTCAACACGGCCTGGCGCACGGTCAGGCCGAGGTTGTCACCCTTCTGGTAGGCCGAGAGACGTAGGTTTTTTCTGAAGAAGCTGCCGCGGAAGACCGCCGGCTCGTACATCGACAGCTGCGTCTGGATGTCCGTTGTCACTTGCTCGGTGGCCGTGGCGGTGAGCGCCAAGACGGGTACGTGAAAGCGCTGTTTGATGCCCTGCAATTTTCGGTAAGCGGGGCGAAAGTCATGGCCCCATTGGCTGATGCAGTGGGCCTCGTCGACCGCGACCAAACGGAGATCGATGGCGTGCAAGAGTTGCCCGATGCTGGCCTCGAGCCCTTCGGGCGCAGCGTAGAGCAGCTCGTACTCGCCCTGGGCGAGCTTCTTGAGCCGAGCACTGCGTTCCTCGCCGCTCAATGCCGAGTTGAGAAAGGTGGCGCGAATCCCGACCTCGTCCATCGCGTCGACCTGGTCCTTCATTAGCGCAATCAGTGGCGAAACCACCAATGTCGTGCCGCCCAACAAGCGCGCGGGGATCTGGTAGGTGAGCGACTTACCTGCGCCCGTCGGCATGATGCCGACCGTATCGCGGCCGCTCAGAATGCTAGCGATCAGCTCTTCCTGGCCAGGACGAAAGCCTTGGTAGCCGAAGGTGTCGCGCAAGGCATCCAGCGCGAGATGGCGCGCTTCGCCGAGCCCTTCTTGGCTACGCTTGTGCACACGCGCCGCCAGCTGCTTGAGCACCTTGAGCGTATCGCCGTCGAACAGCTGCTTGTCCTGCCGAAACAGCGTGCGCAAACGAGACAGCTCGGCCTGCGCTTTGCGCACCTCGAGCAGCGGTGGATCGCCCGCCAAACTCTCGACGAGGCTCGTAGCACGCAGGCGCACGGGCGAGTCGGACGGGGAACTCAAAGTCACGACTCAGCCCTATTCCCCCTTGCAGAAATCGGCAAGCCTCGCTGTAACGCAGGCAGTGCGCGCCTCGCTCGTCACGTCTTGGATAACGTTGCTCTCGACCCTGTCGTGCGGCAGGAATGCCACCAGTGTCGGCCCTGTGCACGACCCCCGCTCCGCAGCGGGGGTCGTTTCGCCAAAGCCGAACGATAGCGGCGGAGCGTCCCCAGCGCCCAGCTTGGAATCGGCTGACGCATCCAAGCTTCCGCCGGCGTCGTCGCTCAGGGTCGCAGCGACCGGAGCCGAAGACAGCGATCTGCGCGTCCCCTTCGTCGACAAAGCGGCACTCGAAGCCGTCGGGGCGACCGGACGCTGGCTGGCTTACTGCGAGGCCAGCGGGGTTGTTGGCGAGACACTCAAGCTCGCGCGCCGCAAGCTGGGCCCCAACGACGCGGCCCCGACGAGCGCCGATGTGCTGGTCGAAGAGGTGGACGCCGTGTTGGCTACATCGCCAGGCGGACGCTACCTGGTCGTGCAAAGCGACAAGAAGGCATGGCTGCTGGACACGAAGCGCGAAATTCGTTTCGACCTCGCCCCGCTCGATCCGGATCTGCGCGCCGATGCTCTGCCGGATCACCGCAGTTTTTCGTTTTCCGCAGACGAGCGCGATTTAGCGGTGTTGGGTTCGAGCGGACGGCGAGCCCGGGTCGTCGACCTGGCTGCGCTTGGCGACGGTGGGGGAACGGCTTGGACAAGCGCGGCGCGTGACGTCGATTGGGAGGGTGAAGCCTGGCGAATTCGCTACGAAGGTACGGTGCTGGTCGTGCAACTCGCCCGGACGCGGGGCTCGAAGAACGTTTGGCCGGTACGCGCGAGCGCGGCGCCAGTGCGCCGCTGCCAGCTGAGGGGCGAGCGCTTCGCCGCATTTGCCGCGCTGTCGGAGCCCGACGCAGCGTACCAACAGACCGTGCGACTGCTCGAACCAGGACAGGCTCGCGGGCTCGAGGCGCCTGGCTTCGTCTACTCGCTCGGCACGAGCTGGCTACGACGCGAAGACGATGGGCGCTTGGTGCTCGTCAAAGGCGCCGTGCAGAAGCAAGTGGCGAGTAGCCGCTGCGGAGCGCGTGTCTTGCACGCCGATCCGAAGCGCGAGTTGTTCTTGGTGGCTTGCGAGCAATACCGCCCGACACCCGATCCGGCCGCGCGCACGAAGAAGAAAGGCGCACGCCTCCCCTCCATTCCCACCCGCTTCCCCCTCTACCTTGTCGGTCCCGGCTCGGTGGTGGACTTGGACGCCGACACGCTGCGCACGGGTATCGACGCCGCTCCCGATTTCTCGAGCCCCCGCTTCGTCCCCTTGCGCCCCGGCGCCGAGGCAGCGTTGGTCGATCTGGAGGCGCGCCGTTTGATTCGCCTCGGAGCAGACGCCGTGGTGCTGGGCACGGCCGGCACGACGGCGCTCGTTCGACGCGGCGCGCGTTTGCTCGCCTTGGGCGCCGCCGGCGAAGCGCCGCTGACTTTGCGCTGGACCGCGTTTTCACCGACCGGCGTCGGCGGCGGCGGCACGTTCTTTCACGGGGGCGCGTGGGGAGCCTGGGAGCGGCCGTTGTGCGTTTTGCCCGAGGGGAGCGAGCCGGTCGAGTTGGCGACTCACGGAGCGCTCATCGTTCGCGAGACGCACGCCGGACAACCGACGGCCAAGACCTTTCGGGTCTTGCCGCCGTGCGGTCTCACAGACCTGCCTTGAGGGCGCTCCACAGCTGGCCGTCGGACGTGTCTTGGGTGAGCTCCCAGACCATGACGCCGCCATAGTCCTGGGCCAGCTGAACCTTTTTGGTGATGGTCGCGGTTCCGTTGAGCGAGATTGTCTGGTCACCAGCCGTAATCCAGTCCTGGCCAGTTTGCTCCGGGTAGTTGGCCGCAATCTCCGAGAAAGGTGTGTAGCCGTGGTCGCAGGACGCGCCCCAACAGTAGCCGTAGAACGGCATACCCAGCACTGTGCGTTCGGCCGGGTAGGTTCGGTTCTCGGCCCAGTAGGCGAGATCGGATCGGGCCTGGGCATACGTCGAATGCTCGCTCGCGTCGCTCCACGTGCCTGCGTAGTCGTAGGTCATCAAGTTCAGAAAATCGAAACACCACATCGCCTTGTCGTCGATGCGATCCCACGAGTTGCGGGCTACTGCGGCGGTCATGAGCTTGCCCATCGGTCGGAGCTCACCAGCCAACTTCGTGACGAACGGCGAGTAAGTCTCATCGACGAACGATCCTTCGATGTCGACGTCGACGCCGTCCAGACCGTGCTTTTCTACCAAAGCCACGATCGACGCGACGTAGGCATCCACCTTGTCGGCGGTGATGTAGCCGTGCACGAGTTCCGAGTCGGAGGCGCCGGCGATCGACACCAGCACTTTCACATCCTGGGCGTGGGCCTTGTCGACCAACGTGGCGATGCTCGCGTCCGACAGCTCACCGAAACTGAGCGTTCCCGAGCCATCGGGATTGGCGAACGCCAAGGCGACGTGCGTCAGAGTGTCGTAGTCGAGCTTCTGGACCAAGTCGTCGAACTGCCAGGTCCAAGTCGGCAGATAGCCGAGTACGACGGGCGCCGTGTCGACGAGCTTTCCGCACGACGAGTTCTCAGGCGCCTGCGTTCCGCCCGAGGCGCCGTTGCCGTCGCTCGCGCCGTCAATCGCGCTGTCGCTGCCGTCCGCACTCGCGTCGTCCGCATTGGCGTCGCTCGCACTTGCGCCGTCCGCCTGGCCGTCGTCGGCCTCCGAGGTGTCGACGCAGGCTGCGGCGAGAGCTGAGAGCAGGGTCAAGGCAACGACGCTCGTGAACCGAAAAGTCATGCACAAGAACTAGCTCAAGTCTGGGCGGGCGCGTGGCCGGTTCCGGTTCTGGTCTGGGCGCATTTCGAACGCCCTGCTTTCCAGCCAGGGCAGCAATTTTCAGCTTCAACCGCGCGGGTTGAGGCTGGCCACCGCCAGGCGAGTGGGCTCGGCGCCCTGCGCACGCAGAAGAAACTCGTGTTCCGCGTTGCAAAACGCCTGCTGTCCACGGTCGAGCGCCAGCGATTGGTCACCTCCGACCAACAGCACCTCGCCGCTCAAGGCGAGCAGAATCGAGGGGCCGCGACTCGTCCAACTCGCGCCCGCATCCAGCTCGACGAGCGACAGCTCGAACTCTGGCGCACTCGTAGGGTAACGCGTCAGGCGTGCCCCAGTCGCCGGTGTCGACGTTTCCCCCGAGAGTGGAGCTGGAAGCGATGGCGTGAAGTCGACGACACGTTCGAGCTCCGCCACGTCGACGTGCTTATGAGTCAGTCCGCAGCGCAGCACGTTGTCGCTACTGGCCATGATCTCGAGCCCGAGTCCGCCCAAATAGGCGTGCAGATGACCCGCTGGCAAATAGAGAGCCTGTCCGGGCTCGAGCACGACGGGGTTCAAGAGCAAACTCAGGACGACTCCCGGATCCGCCGGGTAGCTCGCGGCAAAGCGACCCAGCCAGATGGGCATGTCGCTGGCTGCTCGGGCTTGCGCCGCATCCATGCTGTCGGCGCGCTGAACTGCTTCGTCGATTGCGCCCCGCAACGCTGCCGCAGGCAGGCTGAACAACTGCCCAAAAAAGCGCCGCAACCCCGTGGGATCTGGAGAAGATCGCAGCATTCGCCAGGCATCGAACAACGGCGAGTTCGATTCGGCAAAGCCGAACCGACCAAGCATCTCCAAGCTCTCCGCGGCGGGTCGAAAGCCCGAGAGCGCGTAGAAGCGGCTGAGCGCGCAGATCAACTCGGGCTTGTGGTTGTCGTCCTTGTAATTGCGCACCTCGGCGTCGCGCGGCACGCCGCGGCTCTCTTCGAGCGCGAACCCGGCGCGAGCGCCTTCGAGGCTCGGATGAGCCTGCAAGCTCAGTGGCTCCGCTGCGGCCAACACCTTGAAGAGAAATGGAAGGCGGTGGCCAAAACGCTCGCTCGTCTGGCGGCCTAGCTGACGCTCGGGCTCGGAAGAGATCCACGCATCCAGCGGAGTTCGAACTGAACCGTCGACGACCCGCGAGGGGCAACGTGGATGCGCTCCGAGCCACAGCTCGGCCTCGGGTTCACCGCTCGCCGGTTGTCCCAACAGATTGGCCAGGAGCGAACGCGATCCCCAAGCGTAGTTCTGGATGGAGCTCTCGAGTCGGTAGGCGGTCACGGTGGTACCCGGATGGAGTGTAGCCCAACCCTGCCCCGCTGGGCTCTTGCTCCAGCGGATAGAGCCGACTGCCCGGGCCGACCCGCATTTCGTTGCCGCGCCAGGACACGCGCGTCTTCAGTCCGCCCCAGGCCCAGATCCAAGTCGTGAGTAGGTCCTTGAACGGTAGGCACAACAGGGTGCGCCATTGGGGGCGTCTCTCTACGCGCCAGTACATGCAAGCGTCGACCGCCCATTTGAGGGCCATGCCTAGAGCGCTGATCCAGGCGAAGACCGGCCCGCCGACGAGCCCAAGCAGCAGGAAGAACGGCAAGGGGTTGATCATCACTTCGCCCACGAAGAAGACGGGCTTGATGTGCCGGCGCATTTGCCCCCAGCGCACGTGCCTGTTGACGAAAGTCCCCAGGTCGCGAGCGCCACTGACCACGGGCAAGACGTGGGGGCTCAGCGCCACGGTGAAGCCTTCCGCGGTGAAACGGGAGCCGAGCACATAGTCTTCGGCCAGAATGTCTTTGACACCCTCGAACCCTCCGACGCGCCCGAGTCCCGTCTTGCTCATCAACATCGACTTACCGATGACGCAAGGGTGTTGCCCAGCATCGCAAAAAGCGATCGAGGAAGCGATCCAACTGTTCATCTGCACGTTCTCGAGGCGCGCGCCCCAGCTGCGCTCGCCAACGCCTGAGAGCACGCTGTGGACCAGGCCCGCGTCCGCGGCCTGTTGGCAGTCGACCAGAGCCAGCAAATACCCCGGCTCCGGCCGCACGTTCGAGTCGGACACCAGCACCCACTCGTTCACCGTCTCGGGCAAGAGACGTCGCAGGATCCGTACCTTGGGGTTCAAACCATCGCTGGCCGCTCCGCTCAGCACGCGCATCGGCACGTTCGGAAAGTCGGCCTGGACTTGGCGCGCAACGACGAGCGCTTCGTCTTCGGCATCCTCGGCACAGAACAAGATTTCGAAGTCTGGGTAGTCTTGAGCGGCCAAGGCCGCCAGGTTTTCGTACAGCCCAGGGTCGCGACCCTTGAGCGGTTTGAGGATGCTGATCGGTTGGCGCGTAGCGGCCGGCGGGTGCTGCTGTTCCAGCTTTGCCAGCAGGGACGCATGAGCCAAGAAACAGATCGCGAGCGAGACCATCGCCAGAGTGCCCAGAATCAAGGTCATCTCCACGGATGCTGAGGGCGAACTGTCGCGCTCCGGGGGCGGTCGCGCGAAACACTGGCAAAGTTTCCCGGGCGCTTCGGTGACGACGCGACGCTCGAACTGCTATGACCCGCCGAGCGATGCCGCGCGCCCGCACCCCTCGTTGTGGCATTTCGGCCTTTTTTGGCCTGTCTTTAGCCGTCGTGGGCTGCACGACGCCGCCGGGGGCGCGCTTTGCTCCAAGCGGCACACGGTTACTCGACGTTCCGGTGACGGATTCGCCGTCTGCCTCGTTCGTGCGCGCTGGTCAGCCATTCTGCTTCGTCGGTGTCAACAACTACTACCTCGGTTACCAGCCGCGCCAAGCGGTGCTCGCCGTGCTCGAAGGCGCTGCGGCGTTGGGCTTCACCGTCGTGCGCAGCTGGGCATTCCTGGACATCGGCTCGCTCGACGGTTCGGTCGCGCACGTACACGAGCAAGGCAAGAAGAACGGCGTCTACTTCCAAGCCTGGGACACCGCACAGGGACAGCCCATCTACAACGAGGGCGAGGATGGACTCGTGCACCTCGACTTGGTTCTGCATCACGCGCGCCGGCTGGGTCTGAGCGTTGTGCTCGTGCTCACGAACAACTGGCACGACTTTGGTGGCATGGACCAGTACCTCGCTTGGTTCGGACTCTCGAACCATGCCGATTTTTACACTGACCCGCGGGTGCGCAACGCATACCGCGACTACGTCGCCCACCTGATCGGCCGCACCAATTCGATCGATGGAGTTGCCTACCGCGAGGACCCAGCCATTTTTTCCTGGGAATTGGCCAACGAACCGCGTGTCTCCAACCTCGACCTGCCGGGAGACTGGATCGCTCCGGACCCTGCACCTCTGACCCAGTGGGCCAGCGAGATGAGTCGCTACATCAAATCGCTCGATCCCAATCACCTCGTTTCCGTGGGCGACGAAGGTTTCCTGGTCGGCGACGAGCGTCCCCAGTTCCAGAAACGCGGCAGCGGCGTCGACCATCGGGCGCTGAGTGCCTTGCCCAACGTCGATTTCGCAACGCACCACCTCTACCCCGACCACTGGCAGTGGTCGCTGGAACAAAGCTACGACTGGCTCGATCAGCACCTCGAGCTGGGACGCGAACTCGACAAGCCCGTCGTACTCGAAGAGTACGGTCTGGAGGTTCGAGCCAGCAACGCCGCGGCACTCGATCGCAGGCGCATCGGCTACACGAACTACAATCGACTGATGCAGCATCGTGGCGGCGCGGGCACTCTCGTTTGGCACCTCGCAGCAAGCATCGATGGACAGGCCTACCCCGACTACGACCAGCTCACGCTCTACCCCACGGGGCCCATCGCGCGACTGCTCGGTGGATTTGCAGCCGAATTCAGCCGCGGCGGGGCTGCTGCCTGCCAAAGTTCCAAGGAACCAATCGCGGCTTCGCCGTTTGTTTCCGTCCGCTCGGCGCGCCGTTGAACGACTTCAAGAGCAGGGACCGACGCGTTCCCAAATACCGGCCCCGGAAGCGCCAGGTTGAAGACCGTTGCAGTTGTTGCCAACCCAGATGCACTCGAACACGTGGTTGCCAGTTACACCCTGACAGACGTTGGCGTTGCCCGTGTAGGGCGTGCAACTCGAGTACACGAAGCTGCCGTAGGGCGTCGAGGCCGGGTACGCGTTGTAGTCGCTGCAGTTCGTGCTGCTGCCTCCGCCTGTGCCCGACGAACCGCCCGTCGAAGCAACGCCACCGGTTGAAACCGAGCCTCCCGTCGAGGCAGCACCCCCCGTTGAAGCCGAGCCTCCAGTCGAAGCAACGCCACCGGTCGAAGGCGAACCGCCCGCGGAGGCCAAGCCGCCCGTACCGATCAGTCCCCCACCTGTGCCGGTCAAGCTGCCGCCGCTTCCGAGCGCACCACCGCTACCCAGCATCGAACCGCCAACGCCATTGGAAACGCCGCCCGAACCAGAGCCCAAGCCGCCAAGACCCGACGACGAGTCGTCGACGATGGCCGTGGCGCAGCCCAAAGCGAAAACCAACATACCAGGCGACAGGCGAGCTAGAGTTTTCATGTGTTTAGTTAGTAAGTTTTCTTTTCTAATTATGTGGCACTTGCCGGGTCTCGGCGACCGGATAGATCTGAAGCGCTGCCTTTTTGTAGTTATCTGTGCGCAAGGAACAGCCAGACCCGCCGCTCTGGGCGTTCTGTCGGTCGCTGGCGCAACGCACCCTCCCCATGGCAAAAAAGCACGCATGAACGAGGGTTGGGTCCGCATCGTCGCAGCCCTTCTGGGCGGGAGCGGCATCGCCGCGGCCGCCTTCGGCTCGCACGGTCTGGAAAAGCACACCGACGAAAAAGGCCTGCGTTGGTGGGCTATCGCCGCGGCCGTGCAACTCGTCACGGCGCCGGTGGTGCTGTGGTGCGCGCGGACGCTCGAAGAAGGCCGACTGCTCGCGGCCGCGCCGCTCGCACTCACCCTCGGCGTCGCGCTGTTCAGTGGCTCGCTCTACGCGATGTCCCTGGGCGCGCCCCGATGGTTCGGCGCAGTCACGCCGCTGGGTGGCCTGGCATTGATCGTCGGCTGGCTCTTGGTCGCGTACAGGCCGAGCTGAAGGAAGTCAGCGTCAAAGAAAAAGGCGAGCCCTTGCGGACCCGCCTTCGTCTCGTTCCAGCAGGACGCTTACTTCACTTCGGGGGGGAAGATCCCCATGCCGCGCGCCTTCTCACAGCCGCGCTTCACGCCAGTCATGCCGTCCTCGGTCTTGACCACCTTGAAGTCCACGCGACGGTTCTTGTCCCAGGCCGCTGGCTGACTGCGGTCATCCATCGGGCAGTACTCGCCGTAGCCCTGTGAGACCAAGCGGCCCGCCGTGACTCCACGCTGGAGCAGCGCTTCTCGCACGGAAGCTGCACGCTTCTGGGTCAGATCGAGGTTCATCTCGTCCGAACCGCGTTCGTCGGCGTGACCTGCCACCTCGAGCATCAAGAACTCGGGATGTCCCGTGAGCGTCGCCGCGACTGCTTCCACAATCGGGAACGATTGCGCAAGGATCTTGGCGCTGCCTGTCGCGAACTGGATCTTCTCCAAGATGATGATGTCGCTGCCGTCGATGATGACCTTGCCCTTGTCGGGGCAGCCGTCGTCGTCTTGGAAGCCGTTGTAGACTTCCGGTTCGGTCGGGCACTTGTCCTTCTTGTCCGGAATGCGATCGAGATCGTTGTCCAGTTCGGGACAACCGTCCTCGTCTTCGAACTTGTCGAAGTCTTCGGCATCGTTGGGGCACTGGTCGGCCTTGTCCAGGATGCCGTCCTTGTCGTTGTCTGGCTCCGGACAGCCGTCGGCGTCCTCGAACCCATCCTTGTCCTCCGGATCGTCCGGGCACTTGTCGATGTCGTCGGGGATGCCGTCGCCATCGCGATCCTTCTTCTTGTCCCCCTCCGGGCAGCCGTCTTTGTCCTCGTCGCCGTCGAAGTCTTCTGGAATGTTCGGACAGCGATCGTCCTTGTCCAGGATGCCGTCGTTGTCGTTGTCTGGTTCGGGACAACCGTCGGCGTCCTGGAACTTGTCGAAGTCCTCGGGATCGTCGGGACACTGGTCGGCATCGTCGGGGTAACCGTCCCCATCACGATCACCAATGGAAGGTTCGTAGACGAAGCCCAGCACGACGCGAACATCGGCAGCCTCGAAACCGGTGAAGAAGGTGCGGCTGCCGCCGGCTGCCATCAGGTAGCTGTTCTGCTCGATGAACAACTTGGCGCCGCCGAGGAACTCGGAACTGAGCCGCTGATCGGCCGCATTGTTGTCGGCGTAGAGAATCGAGCCGTAGTTTTCGAGCACGAGGTCGAGGCCCGACAACGCTCGATAGGAAAGGCCCAAGCCGTAGGTGACCAGATCGCCGTAAGTGAGTTGGCCTTCGACCAACTGCCCCTGCGCGAAGGTCGGGTTGTTGCCCGTGTGTCCGCGGTAACCGGCATCCAGAGCGACCTTGAACTCGCCCAAATCGCCGAAGCGCTTCTCGGCGACGAGACGCGGCCAGTACCAAAAGCCAGGGTCGGCTCCCATATCCCGCTCGGCGCCACCAATGGGACCACCAGCCTGAGCGATGAGGGACAAGCCGAGGCCATCTTGCACGCGCAACAGACGAAACTTGAGATGCGGAACGATCGTCTGAATCTTCTGCGAATTCAGCTGATCGGAGGTGTAGAGCGCGCCTGTGCCGCCCAGGCCGGTTGCTGCGTCACCAATCATGATGTTGATGGGCACGCTGACGCCCACGACCATGAAGTTGAACAAACCGTAGTTGGCGCTGATGGTGCCTTGGAACGAATCCCCGATCAGCTTGCCAGTCCCAACAGCCGCCTCGTTGCTCCGCATCAGGGTGTGACCCCAGTCGAGCACCATGCCGAAGCTGAATTGATTGGCGCCGATGATGTCGGTGCCGTTCACGTAGAAGAAACCCTTGGAATCGACCGCTCCGCGGAAGAGATGGGTGTCCATGCCTTGACCATTCGGAACCAAGGTCTGCGCCGAGGCTTCGTTGCCTGCGAAAAGCACTGCGGCGCTCAAAAGGCCCGCTGCCACTCGACTTCGAAGGCATCCGCTGTTTGTCTTCATCACACCCTGTCTGGCCCGCGCGCAGCGGACTCCCTGCCAACATGAGAACCGGCTCCGTTCACCCTCACGCGAACGAGATCACCGCGGTCAATCGGCTTCCTTGACCGATTTTCCAAGGGCCGACGCTATCATCCGGCAAAAATTGCTGTCAATTCCATGGAGATCCGAGCGCTGACCGTCGTCGCGAACGCGCGCTGAACAGATAAATTGGCTGATTTCGCCTTCGTGAAATCCGCTCACAGAAGACTCCCGACCTCGCCCCACATGAACACATATTGGAGCCCGGTTCGCCCCGCCCGCTACCAGCGACGAGATTGTGCCTCGAGGCGTGGTCGCTACCCTAACCGCCCACATGCATCTGCCTCGGCTCCGGCTTCGCGCGTTGGTCCTCGTCGGGCTCGGGCTGGGCGTCGGATTCGAAGCTCGGGCCCAAGATAGAAATGGTGCGTGGCGCGCGAGTCCGATGCGCGTTTCGTGGGCAGTGGGTGACTGGGGCGACGCCTGTGGACCCAGGCCGAGCGGCGGCGGTGAAGCCGGAGGCACGGTCACGCTCACCGCCTCGGGAAACGACTTCACGCTCTCGGGTCTGGGTCGCTCGTACAGCAGTCAGCAGTGTTGGGAACTGTTGCCGAGTCTGGGCGCACAAAGTCACAGCGCAACGCCTGCGACCGTGCGCACATCGTGCAAGATGCCCGCGGGTGATCCACGGCAGGCGACGGTCATCACCACCTGGGCCGTGCGCGAGAACACCATCTACTTCGACGAAACCGGGCAGTACCAGCTAGTCGCCGAGAAGACGAATTGCACGGCGAGCGTGCGCCGCACACGAGTGCTCGAACGCATCGTCAGCGCGCCCGTCGCAGCGCCTGTCGAGGTGTCGGGTGCCACTGCCCTACCCGTCGCGGCGCCCGTGCCGAGCGCCGCTGCTCCGCCCGCGCCAGCACAAGCGTCCATCTGCAAGACGCCCGGACCTGCGGTGAGCCTCGAACTCAGCCCCAAGACGAAGCTGATGCGCGCCGGCGAGAGCTTCAGCTTTCGCGCCGAAGCCCGGGACGCCGGAGGTTGTCGCGTGCTCCTCCGGCCCCGTTGGTCCATCCGCGACGGCCAAGCTCTGGGCACCATCAGCGCAGACGGTCACCTGACAGTGGCGGCCAACGCTCCCAGCGGCGCGCTCACCCTGGCAGCGCGCGTCGAAGAAAAGGTGGGCGAAGTTGGCGCGCGCGTCGTCGGCGAAGCCGAATACGAGCGGCTCCTGGCCGGCGGAGGATTTGGGGTCCAGGGCGAATCGCTCGACCACGCGGTCGTGACTTTGACTTCCTCCGAGGTGTCCGTCGATGCGGTCGACCAAGAAGCGCCGAACTCCAGTCGAAAAGGCGCTCTAGCTCTCCTTGCCGGTGCCGTTTCACTCGCCGGAATGGCGCTATTTCTGGTACTGCGCAAACCGCGCACCGTGCGACGGGTGCCACTTAGCGAACCGCTGGAGGCCGTACCCACTCGCGCGCCAGTTGTCGCACCACCGGACGTACCTGCGACGGAATCGACTGCGGTTGCCGAGCTCGTCCCAACGGTCCGGGGCAAAGTGTGTCCGGTCTGCGCTCGCCCCTACCCCCGCGAGTCGACGTTCTGCGGCCAGGACGGCGCTCGGCTGGTTCGCGTGAACTGAGTATTGGTCCCCAGGCCCTGGTTCTTGATAAGGTGAGCCGTCCACCAGCTAGCAGCGCGACTCGCCCGCCCTGCCAACGCGCCACCGATTCCCTCAACAGCGACCCGTCAAGAAGAGAACATGAAGATCACCTGCAATTCCTGCGGCGCCAAATACACGATCGCTGATGAAAAGGTGGTGGGTAGGCGCGTCAAGGTCCGCTGCAAGAGCTGCAAAGCCAGCATCCTCGTCGACGGAACCGGCGGCGCCGAAGGCGCGGCCGGGGACGTAGAAGAAGAAGAGGGTGATGCGGTAGTCGCTGCAGCTCCTGCTGCAAGTGCACCTGGCGCCGCACCTGGTGCCACCGCTGGCAAGAAGCCGCCTGAACGCAAGGCCGTCAAGAAGAACACGTGGTCGGTGAACCTGTCCGACGACGACTCGCGCGAGATGACGACCGACGAACTCGTCCAGGGATGGAAGGACGGCGCCGTCACGCAGGACGCCTACGTCTGGAAAGACGGGATGGACGATTGGAAGCCGATTCTCGAGGTCCCTGAACTCAAGCTGCGCCTGAAGGCAGTTCCCGCAAAAGCCAAGGCAGACGAAGTCGTCACCTCGAGCAAGCCTGGAGCAGCAGCAGGCAGCAGTGACGATCTGTTCGGAGGCGTCGATTTCGCCGGCGGAGCTGATCCCGAGCTCGCCGCAAGTCCACTTCGCGCGGGCGCGGCTCACGACGACGACAAGAAAGCTCCGACGGGCCAGCGCAACGAGAGTTCAGTGCTGTTCTCGCTCGACGCACTCCGCACTCACGAGCCCGCTCCCAAAGAAGGACGAGCGGCCGCCAGCGACATTTTTGGTACGGGAGCCAGCGGACTCGGCGGAGCCGGGCTGGGTGGTTTCGGTGGCGGTGGGCTAGGTGGCGGCATCGATCTGTTGACCGCACCGGCCAAGGATCCGCCGCCTGCACCAGCAGGCGCGCGCGGACCCGTTGCGGCAGCACCTGCTCCAGCGCCGTCCAAGGGCAAGGGTGGCCTGATCGCAGCCGTGCTGGGTGGCGTGCTCGTGCTCGGTGGCGGCGCGTACTTCCTGGTCGGTGGCAGTGGCGCCGCCGATGTGGCGGCCGAAGCTGCGAAGACTGCAGCGGCAGAAGCGGCCGCCAAGGCAGCAACCGAGGCTGGAGCCGCAAAGAAGGCCGTCGAAGATCAGCTGAAAAAAGCGGAGGCCGAGAAGAACGCCATGGCCGAGCAGCTCAAGGCGGCTCAGTCCGCCGCCGAGAAGAAAGACGAGCCGAAGGCCGAAGAGAAGAAGGACGAACCGGCCGCCGCGACTCCCTCGACCGGATCGCCGTCAACGCCCAAGCCCACCGATCCCAAGCCTGCAGATCCCAAACCCGCTGCGCCCAGTGGTGGTGGTGCCTTCGACACCGGCGCTGCCAAGGCCGCACTCTCTGCCGCAGCTGCCAACACCGCGGCCTGCGCCCAGGCTGGTGGCCCGACAGGCGCCGGCAAGGCCGAAGTTACTTTCGCTCCCAGCGGTCGCGTGACGAGCGCCAACGTGGTGAGTGGTCCGTTCGGCGGCACGGCCGTCGGCGGCTGCATCGCTTCGACGTTCCGTCGAGCCAAGGTCCCGGCGTTCGGCGGCGCACCGGTCACGGTGGCCAAGAGCTTCACGATTCACTGAGGCGGTTCGAAGTTTCGTGGCCCGGCGTGCTCGAGCATTCGCGCGAGTCGTTGGGCCAAAAACGTTTGTCGCTCTTCTTTGCGCGTCTCCGACAAGGCCAGAGTCAACGCCCGAGGATCGACGACCAACACGCACAGCTTCTTGGCGCGCGTGACGGCCGTGTAGAGCAAGTTCCGCGACAGCATCACGAAGTGAGGCGCCAAGAGCACGATCACGACCGCCGGGTACTCGCTGCCCTGACTCTTGTGGATGGTCGTCGCGTAAGCGAGCCCGAGCTGACCGAGCTCGCCACGCTCGTAGGCGACCTGACGGAGGCCTTCGTCGCTTTCGTAGCTGACGACCACGCGACCCGCTCCGGGGTCGACGCTCTGGACCTCACCGACGTCCCCGTTGAAGACTGCCTTGTCGTAGTCGTTCTTGCGCTGCATCACCTTGTCGCCCGCGCGCAGGGTCATGTCCCCGACGCGCAGGCTGAGACCGGTCGGGTTGAGCAAGTTCTGGAGCTTTTCGTTGAGCTGCAGCGTGCCTGTGTGACCGCGGTGCATGGGCGTCAGCACCTGGACGTCGCGCACGGCGTCGAGTCCAAAGCGGCTCGGAATACGTTCGCGCACGAGCTGGCACACCAGATCTCTCGCTTTTTCTGGCTGGGCGCACGAAATGACGAAAAAATCGCCGTCGGGATCGCTCGCTCCCACTGGCGTTTCGCCCACCAAGATGCGGTGCGCGTTCTCGACGATGCCGCTCTGTCCCGATTGCCGAAACACGACGTCGAGCCGCGATACGGGCACGACGCCGCTCCGGATCAAGTCGCCGAGAACCCAACCGGGGCCGACACTGGGCAATTGATCGGCATCGCCGACGAGCACGACGCGAGCCGCACTCGGCGTGGCTTCGAGCAGGTCGGCCATGAGCGCCACGTCGATCATCGAAGCTTCGTCGACGATCAACAGATCGACCTCGAGTGGATGCTCCGAGTTTCGTTGGAATTTCCCGGTTCGGCCTTCCACTTCGAGCAAACGGTGCAACGTCGTGGCCCGTCTGCCGGTCGATTCGTTCAAACGTTTGGCAGCACGACCAGTCGGTGCGGCCAGCGCGACGCGAAGTCGCTGCTTTTCGAGCACGAACAAGATCGCCTGAACGATCGTGGTCTTGCCTACGCCTGGGCCGCCGGTAATCACCACGAACTTCTGCACGGCAGCGGCAAGCACGGCCCGCTCCTGCGCCGGCGCGAGGCGCACCCCGTGTTGGGCCTCGAAATCACGAAGCAGACTCTCCAATTGGGGCAACTGGTGGCTGGGCGCGACCAGCAGACGTGCGACGTGTTCGGTGACGCGCTCCTCGGCGCGTGCCAGTCTTTCGAGGAAGACCAAGTCGCCTTCGAGCACGAGCCAGTTGCGCTCGGCCAGCGCATCGATGGCACTTTCGACGTGCGCCGGCGCGATCTCGAGCAGCGCCTGGGCCCGCTCCACCAAAAGGCTGCGCGCACTGAGGCAGTGTCCGTTGTCGGCCCAAGCGCGCAACTCGTGCAGCACTCCCGCCTGCGCGCGCTCGGGATGATCGGAGGCGATGCCTCGAGCGTGCGCGATGCGGTCTGCCGTCTTGAAGCCCACGCCGTACACTTCGATGGCCAAACGATAGGGGCTCTCTTGCACGATGGCCTGGGCGCGCTCGCCGAAGTGTTTGACGATGCGCTGCGCCAGTCCAGGCGTGGTGTCGTACGCGCCGAGCGCCAAGAGCACGTTGCTCAGCCCGCGGTGCTCGATCCAGCCTTTGCGAATTTCCTCGACCTTGGCTTTGCCTAAACCCGGCACCTCGGCCAGTCGGTGCGGCTCGACATCGAGCATGCGCAGCGACTCGAGTCCGAAGTAGTTGACGATGCGCTTGGCGAATCCCGGACCGAGCCCTGCGATGACGCCGCTCCCCAGGTACTTCTCGAGGTCCTGGACGGTCTCGGGCACGATCACGACCAGGCTCTCGACGCGCAGTCGTTCGCCATGCCGCGAATCGGTTTCGAATCGGCCGCTCACACGGACTCGTGTGCCGGGGCCGACAGCTGGAACGGTGCCGACCACGGTCACGCGCTTTGCGGCGCCCATGCCTTCGACACGATGCAGCCGAAGCACGCGAAAACTGGTCTCCTCGTTTTCGAAGGTGACGCGCTCCACTTCGCCGAGCAATGTGACGCTCACCTCCAGCGCTTATCGCCTGGCCGCGCCGCGAACAAGTCGCGAGGCCTTGCCGCCGCCCGTTTGCACGGGCTATCTCGGGATTACCTATGCAAAGCGGTGCTTTCCAACGCGTTCACGCCCACTGTGCCTGCGCCGGGGCCTCCTTCTCCCCCGCCTCGACCCAGCGCAAATACGAACGCTCGCGGCCCTTCGTCGTCACGCACCTCGCGCTCGAACTCGACGTGCTGTTCGACGATCGCGCCGTCGAAGGTCAAGCCCGACTCGAGTTCGAGCGGCGCGCTCCGCGCGGGAAAGAACTCGTGCTCGACGCCGTCGGATTCTCGTTGCGCGGCTTGTCGCTCCAGCTCGAAGGTGGGTCCGAACGCACGTTGCTCGAAGGCACGGACTACTCGTACGACGGCGACCAGCTGAGCATAGTCATGCCTGACGATGCTCAGCGCGGAACGCTCAAGATCGCCTACCGCGCCGTCCCGCTCTCGGGCCTCTACTTCTTGGCCCCCGACGACAAGGTCAAGGACCGGCCACTCCAAGTGTGGAGTCAGTGCCAGGACGAGGATGGACGACACTGGTTTCCGTGTCTCGACAAGCCGCACGTCAAGATGACGACCGAGATGCGCGTGACGGTGCCCCAGGGCATGACTGCCCTCTCGAACGGCGAATTGGTCGAGCAAGACACGCCGAAAAAGGGCTCGCGTTGGCTCTACCACTACAAGCTCGACGTCCCGCATCCGTCCTACCTGATGACGCTGGTCATCGGCCAGTTCGACGAGTGGACCGAGAACGTCGCTCTGCCTTCCGGACGCGACGTGCCCTTGCGCTACATGGTTCCCGTCGGAAAAAAGGCCGACGGCCATCGGGCCTTCCAAGGCACGGCCGAGATGATCCGGCTCTTCTCCGAGAAAACGGGCGTCGAGTACCCTTGGAGTCGCTACACGCAGATCGTCGTCAGCGACTTCATCTTTGGTGGCATGGAGAACACAACCGCCACGACAATGTACGAGCACATCTTGTTCGACAAGAAGGCGGCTCTCGACATCGAGTCGCATGACTTGGTGGCCCACGAGTTGGCTCACCAGTGGTTCGGCGACTTGGTCACCTGCCGCGACTGGTCGCACGCCTGGTTGAACGAAGGCTTCGCCACTTTCATGGAGCTGGTCGAGCGCGAAGCGCGCCTCGGGCGCGATGAGTACGATCAAGCCGTCGTCGTCGACCTGGTCGCCTACTTGGGCGAAGCCAATCACGACTACAAGCGGCCGATCGTCTCGGGCGACTACGAAGAGCCGATCGACCTCTTTGACCGGCACTTGTACCAAAAGGGCGGGCTCGTTTTGCACATGCTGCGCCGCCGTCTGGGCGACGAATGCTTTTGGGCCGGCGTACGTGCCTACCTCCAGAAGCACCGCGGCGGCATCGTCGAGACGCGCGACTTGATCCGTGAACTCGAAGAGGCGAGCGGACAGAGCCTGGAGCGGTTCTTCGATCAGTGGGTGTTCCGACCCGGCCATCCCGAGATCGACGTGAAAGTCAGCTATGCGGACGGCCTGTTGCTGGTCGACGTCGAGCAAACGCAAACCGGCGCCGACGTGGCCACCTTCGAGCTGGCGTTCGAGATCGCCGTCCGCGTCGGCGGCGAGTGGCAGACGCATGCACGGCTGATCGACGATCGCAAAGCGTCGCTGGTCGTGCGCACGAACGAGCGCCCGACGGGCCTGGTCATTGACCCTGATTTTCGCATTGCCGCCCCCCTGACGCTGAACATTCCTGCCGACTTGCTGCGCAAAACGGTCCGCAACGGCGCGTCCGCCCGTGGACGAGCGCAGGCCGCCGACGCTTTGAAGAAGCGCCAAGACCCGGACGTGGTCGAAGCTCTCGAGCGCTGTCTGCTCGACGCAAACGAATCGTGGATCGTGCGCGCGACCGCCGCTGCCTCACTCGGTAGCATCGGTGCACAGGGCGCAGAAAAGGCATTGGTCAGCGCTGCTTCGACCGAAGATGCGAAGGTGCGCCGCGCCGTTGCCACCGCACTCGGACAGTTCCAAAGCGCCGAAACCGTCGAGACGCTCGGCGGTCTCGCCCACGACGACGCCAGCTATTTGGTGAGCGCAGCAGCGGCCCGCTCACTGGGGCGCACTCGCGTGGCGGATGCACCGACACGTCTTCGCCCCTTGCTCAAGCGCGATTCGTGGGCCGATGTCGTGCGCGCTGGTGCGCTCGACGGCATGGCGGCCTCGGGCAACGAAGAGTTCCTGCCCGAGTTGTTTGCTTGGTCCGAGTACGGACGTCCATTGCGGGCGCGCCGAGCGGCCATCGCGGCGCTCGCGGTGCTGGGCGAAGGCAAGAAGGTGCGGGAGCACCTCGGCAAGCTGCTGCGCGACCGCGATCCTCACCTGCGCACGGGTATTCTGCTGGCGCTCGAGCGCCTCGGCGATCCGAAGGCGCGAGGCGTCATCGAAGAACGACTCGCGCACGAACTGGATGGTCGCGTCATCCGCCGCGGCAAGAAGACCATGGCGGCCTTGGGCAGTGATCGGGCGCAGGCCATCCAGAAGACACGCGAAGAGACCCAGCTCTTGGAAAAAGAGCTCGGCGATCTGAAGACGCGGCTCAGCCGGCTGGAGCAGAGCTTGGCCCCGGCCAAAAAGA
>JBBQHO010000009.1:0-45761 GCA_038324055.1 Polyangiales bacterium
GCGCGGCACTCGGCGCTGCTCTGGGTTTCGGGGATCCTCGAGCGCGACAAGAAGGTTCCCATGCGCGCGCCCGGTGAGCCCACCGATCCGCAAGCCGTGCCCGTCATCCACGTGCTGGTGCAGCACATGGAACGCTTGCAGGCGGCAGTCGGCACGCGCGTCGTCGAAGCGCGTGAGCCGACGGACTCGCCCCAGCAGAGCCTGCAGCGGCTCTCGCGCAACTTTCATTGACTGGGTCGGGCGTGGTGGACCAGCGGCTGATACCAGCCGCGGCCGCCAGGCGACTCAGAGATCGACGCAGGTCCCCCCGGACGGCGAGGGCGGGGCGAGGTAGCAGGTAAAGCCTGCTGCGGCACAGATGGCCGCGTTCTTGCAGCCCTCGGCGCAACTGAAGATCACACAGTAGTTCAGCTGCTCGGTCTCGCAGACCGTTCCACCCTTGCAGATGGGATCATCCTTCAGCGTGCAAGGCGTACCCAAGTTGGGCTGCTCGGCGTCGACCGGTCCGGGCGATGCGCCGCCCGCGCCGCCCGCGCCGCCTGCAGCCTTCTCGCCGCATTCCTCCGCTGTCGGAGGCCGCGGAATACAGACGGTCTGCGGCTCGGGCTCCGCTCGGCCCGTTTTGGTGCAGGTGAAGTCATCGGGGCAGCTATTGTCTTTGCCGGCGGCGACGTCGCACTCGATGAGAGTGCAAATGGGTAGATCCGGAGCGCCGCAGAAGAGGCCACCCGTGCAATCGGCAGCCGTGGTGCAAGCGTCACCCCAATTGGGCGGCAAATAGCAGAGCCCGTCTTTCCCGTGGGTCTGACCGGACTGACACGGATCTTCGTCCTGACAGCCCGCAGCCGAAACGAGCGCCAGACCAGCAGCCAAAATGGCGAAAAAGCTCTTCTTCATGGGCTTGCGTTCTCCTATCAGAAGGCCATCACGACGCGAGCGCTGAGGGACGCGACATTGTTGACGTCGTTGTTGCCGTCGAACGTGTACATCCAATCGAAGAAGTAGGCTTGGGAGGCCTGCATCTTCAGCATCGTGGCCGGCGTGAAGCGCCAATTGAGGCCCGCTGAGATGATGGCCGTACCATCGGCCAACGTCCAAGGCTGCTGCAGCAGCTCGCCGTAGAGGTACGGCTCCAGGCCCCACCAGGGCAACTGCTGCGCTACCGTCAGGTAGCCGCTGTATTGCCACTTGTTGGGTTCCAATCCGCCCGGATGATCCAGGCCGAAGGGCAATTGCTTGCCGGCGCCCCAAACCTGGCGACGGATGATACCTTCGCTGCGAATGCGCGTGTCGCCGATGTCCAGCGAGACGTCGGCACCCATCACATGCTCGTCGTATTCCCAGGTCGAAGCGCTTTCGAACTGGACCGGTCGGATGTTGGTTACGTTGACGACTTTGTCTCGCGTATGCCCAAACTGGTACGAGAGACCGAACTGCATGTTGGCCCCCGCCCCCCGGTCGCGCCGCATGAGCACGCGCCCGCCGAAACCCTTGTCGTCGTCGTAGTCGAACGGGTTCTGCTCTTGGCGGCCGTTGGTCAACCAAGCACGGTAGGCGATCTCCCATTCCCCCTTGAAGAACGAGCCCAGTAGTTGCACGCCGGTTTGCCGTAGCGGCAGCCACTTTTGCTGGATGAACTGCGGCATGCCCATGGTCAGCAACGTCGGGCTGCCGTGATCCACGTTCCAGATACCGAAGGGTGTGAAGAAGTAGCCGACGATCACGTTGGCCGCCTGATAATGACTCCACTCGATGTAGGCGCGCTCGATGACCGTGTAGCCGCCCCACATGGGCGCGTTCGGAACGCTGGCGTTGGGATCGTATTGCTCCGTCGTCCTACGCTCGAACTGACCTGCGAGTCCGCCGTAGTTGACGATCTGGCCGAGAGGGGCGTTGGTGAAGCGAACCTCGGCCAGCGCGCGCCAATCCTGGACAGGATTGAAGTCGAAGTAGAGATCGATGTTGCCCATGGCGAAGGTCAGGGCGTTCGCGTCGATGACTGAATTGGTCAGCGCCGTTTCGTTGGCGAAAAATCGCTGAATGCCCATGTCCATGAAGCCGTAGATCTTGAAGGTGTCTTCGTTGACCTCGACTTCTTGGTCGCTGGCCAACGCCGCGGCTGCGGCTTCGGGCCCAGCTTCTGCTTCGGCTTTGACCTGCTTGTCTTTGAGCGCCTTCACTTCGGCGAGCAACGCGTCGAACTCAGCCTTGGTCGGCCCGGCGGTGTTCGTGTTGGCGGCTGTCGCTTCGGCGCCGTTCGCACCGACCGGCGCGGGAGCCGCTTGAGCCGAAGGCGCAGGGGTGGGGGTCGCTGGGCCAGGCGCCGGCGCTGCATCCTGAGCGCGCGCGGCGCCACTCAGGAGCAACACTCCTGCGCTTGCCGTGAGGGCCCCGAGCACGCGGCGTCCCGACTCCTTGCGATCTCGCATCAGTTCTTCCTCTTTCCTCTTCTGGACAGCCAAGTGAGGCGTGGTCTACGAAACGGCTGCCAACACGAAGCGCTTAACCCCCAAAAAACAAGTCAAAGCGCGAAAACACAGAGCAACCGTTCAGAGGAAGCGCTCGTAGCGGCACGTCGCTTTTCAGGCAACAGCGATTTGTGGCAGGCCGATGAGCCGCCATGAACCGACAAAACCACACACGTCATTGGCAGGGCTGGCCGCTCTGCGCGCTCCTGTTCTTGGCTTGCAGTCCAGGACGCAATACGCCCGAAGATCGAGCTCTCGGCGGCAGCAATCAAGCCTACTTCGGGCCCGACCTCGTGGTGGATGACGAGCACCGCGAGACCGGGGACAATCCTTGGCTGGGCCCCAGCGCTTCCTGGGGCTGGGGTGGCGCTCCGGGCACTCCCGGGCCCACCGGGGGGGCGCAGCCCAGCGGCGGCTCGAGCGCAGCTGGTGGGCGTCCCAGCAAGGGTTCGCTGCCGCCGCGCCGCGTCGACGCCGAACTCTTGCTCGATTCGTACGAAGAAACGACGGGCGCCGCCAAGTACTTGGGGGTAACGCACACCGGCGGTGGGGCGGCACTGGTGGGTGATTGCGTGATTGAGGTCTACTCGAACGGCAACGCCGACAAGCCCTATCGGCGCATTCCCGTGCCCGCCCTAGGCCCCGGGGCCAGCGTCGAGCTGTGCACCAAGGAAGCTGGCCGCATCGACTGTCTGCCCGCGATCACCTCGAGCCCATTCAACGGCAACGATGCGTTGCTCGTTTGGTGCGGGGCTCGGCTCGTCGATTCGTTCGGACAATTGGGCGTCGATCCCGGCCTCGCGTGGAGCGGCGCGGGCGTGTCGTCCAAGGACCAACGGCTGCTCCGCTGCTCGTTGGCGCCCGATCGCGAGCCGCGCGATCCGTTCGAGATCCAAGCGAGCTGGGTGACACACCGCCCCGATGAGAGCGTAGACATGACTCGGTCCCGCTGCCCCATCGCCTCCGGAGAGGGTGGGGCAGCGGGCTTGTAGCGTCAGGCGACTTGAGCGCTTTTTTCGCCGTCGGCGCCGACGAACTCACCGCGGTTGGCCTGAAGCACTTCGCTGCGGCTCTGGGCGCTGTCGTTCACCTTGACGCTGACGAGACGCGACACGCCGGGTTCGCCCATGGTCACGCCGTACAGCACGTCGACGCTCTGCATCGTCTTGCGAATGTGGGTGATCAGGATGAACTGCGAATTCGCGGTCATGGTGCGAATCGCCTCATTGTAGCGCGAGACGTTGGCCTCATCGAGAGGGGCATCGACTTCGTCGAGCACGCAGAAGGGCGAGGGACGGTGCTGGAAGATGGCGAAGATCAGGCTGACCGCAGTCAGTGCCTTCTCGCCACCGCTCATCAGCTCGATGTTGCCGAGCTTCTTGCCGGGAGGCTGCGCGATGATGTCTACGCCGGTCGTCAGCATGTCGTCCGGATCGGTGAGGCGGAGTTCGGCACGACCGCCGCGGAAATTCTTGACGAAGCTCTTCTTGAACAACTCGTTGACGGCGTCGAACGTCTCCTTGAACCGCGTCTTGCTCTCGCGATCCATGTGCTTGATGGCCTTCTCCAGCTCGACGAGCGCCTTTTCGATGTCGAGCTTCTGCTCGTTCAAGTCGCGGAAGCGCTGCTCGGCTTCGACATATTCGCGCTCGGCGTCCAAGTTGACCGGACCGATGCGGTCGATGGCCTTGCCCAGTTCGTCGATGCGGCGCTTGTGCGCCTCGTCCGGTATGGCGCGCATGTGGTAGTCGCCCATCACGCGGCGCAGATCGAGTCCACGAAACTTTTCGCGCACGCTGCGCAGCAGGTGTTCGAGGCCAATCTCGATGCGCTGAAGCGCCATCTCGTTTTCGCGCGCGCTGTCGTCCAGTACGGCCGAAGAGACGCGCAACTCGCGCAGCAGACCTTCCCGCTCGCTCAGCGCCGAGCGTACGGCTTCCAGCTCGGACCGAGCGATTTCGAGTTCGCGATGGGCTGCAGAGGACGCCTCAGCCGCCAGGATGCGACCTTCGCGGCAGGCAACGATGCGCGCGGCCGTCTCGCCGAGAGCGTGGGCGGTCTCGAACGCTTCTTGGGCCAGTTGCTCGGCTCGGGCACGCAGCTCGACCAGCTGAGACGAGACCCGCTCGAGTGAGACGCGCGCGGCCTCGGTCTGCTCCTTGACCTGTGCCAAGCGCACTTTGCGCTCCGTGACGAGCGAAGCCTGAAGGGCGACCTTCTCGCGCCAGGCCTGGGTACGCTCGTCGGCCTCGGCGGCCCGCGCGCGAGCCTGTTCGAGCTGCACCCGCACGTCGTCGAGTTGGGCGCGGAACTCGGCCTCGCTGATGGCCGCGTCCTCTTGGCTCTGCCGCATGGCGTCGATCTCGACGCCAATGACTTCTTGGCGGCGCTCGACTCGCTCGATGTCCGAGCGGGTCCGCAGCAGATCCTTCTCGGCCGCTACGTGCGCCAGCTCGCCCTGGTGGGCCTTCTGACGCGCCTGCTCCAGCTGCGTCTCGAGTTCGGTCAACCGCGAGCGGAGCTTGCTGAACGTTTCGCTCTTCTCGTCGAAATCAGCCGAAAGGACGCCAATCTCGGCCTTGAGGGTCTGGATCTCGCGTTTCTGTTCGACCATGCCCGCTGCGACGTCGTCGCCGCTGCCACCGCTGATGACTCCGTCCGGGCGGGCGACTGTTCCATCCAGAGAAACGACCGTAACGCCGGGGTGCGCTTGCGCGTAGCTCGCCGCCTGAGCGGCTGTCTCGGCCAGCAGCGCATCGCCGACCAGGGCGCGCACCAGCCCAGCGTCCGATGGCGCGTAACCCAGCCTTTCGACGAGCGGCCCCAAGATCCCGTCACCTGCCTCGAACGGACGGGAGCCGGCCACATACGCCGGACGCGCGGGCACGACGTGGCCACGACCACGCCCCGAACTCTTGAGTTCCTCGAGCAACGCCAGGCCCTTTTCTGGGTCACTGACGACGACGTAAGTCAGACGTTCGCCGAGCAAGCCGGCAAACGCAGCAGTGAGTTCGGCCGGTGCGTCGATGCGATCGGCGACCAGACCGAGCACGGCCGGATCGTTGCGTCCAAGCAGGGCGCGAGCGCCCTGGCCCACGCCTTCGAGTCGACGATGCAGATCCTCGAGCACACGCAGGCGGTTCCGCTTGAGACCCAGCTCGTTCTTCACGGCGTCGACGCCACGCTCTGTGTCGAGCCGACGACCGCGCAGTTCCTTCAGTTCGGTCTCCAGCTCGGCCCGCTCGGCCAAGGTCAGTTCTTTGCCCTCGGCAGCCTCGGCGGCACTGGCTTCCAGGGCGCGCAGGCGGGCGCGCAACGTCTCCAGTTCGCCGGAGCTGTTCTCGCGCTCGCTCGACAGCGTTTCGAGACGAATTTCCGAGTCGACGCGGCGTGCGGCCAGGCCGTCGAGACGCGCTTCGCCAGCGGCGGCTTGGGCTTGTGCTTCGGCGCTCTGACGACGAATGGCATCGACCTCGCCTTGGGCGGCGGCTTCCTCGTGGCGCAAATCCGCCAGCGCTTCGTCCTCGCTGGCTGCGTCGGCCTGGCGGGCTGCCTCGTCCGAGGACAGCGAGAGCAAGCGCGCTTCCAGTGCCGCGGCCTCAGAAGACAGCTCGGCTGCGCGGGCTTCGCTCTGCTCTTGACCGCGCGCAGCGCTTTCGAGCTTCTCCTCGAGATGCGCGATGCGATCGCGTGCGCGTTGGTTTTCCGCCTGGAGAGCGCTCACCTGGTTGTCGGCAGCAAAGGCTCGCTTCGAACTCTCGTCGGTGCGCGACTCGATCAAGAATGCGGCTTCGCGGGCCCCGGCCAGATCACCATCGGCAGCGTCCAGCTGAGCCTTCACCGCCGCCAGTTGTTCGCGTGCGACGACCAGTGCGTCGCGGTGGACGCGATCGACGACCGTCAGCTCGAGCAGGTGATGCGAGGACTCGTGCAGCACGAGATCTTCCAGCTCGACGCGGAAAGCCTTGTAGCGCTCGGCCTTGGCCACCTGACGTTGCAGCGAGACACTGGTGCGCTCGATCTCACGCACGATGTCGCTAATTCGCGCCAAATTCTGGCGCGTCAGCTCCATCTTGCGCTCTGCCTGCTTGCGCCGCGTCTTGTACTTGGTGACTCCCGCGGCCTCTTCGATGAACAGACGGCGATCTTCGGCGCGCGCCGAGACGATCTGACCGATGCGGCCTTGCTCGACGATCGAGTACGCCTTGGTACCGACGCCAGTGCCCAAGAACAGCTCGGTGATGTCGCGCAGACGCACCTGCGTGCGGTTGATCAGGTACTCGCTGGTGCCGTCACGAAACAGACGACGCGTCACCGCGATCTCGGGGTAGTCGCGGTACTCGATCGGCAGCGTGGCCGCGTAGTGCGGATCCGTGTTGTCGAAGGTCATCGTGACCTCCGCCAAACCACTGGGGTTGCGGCTGTCGGAGCCATTGAAGATCACGTCTTCCATGGCGCGTCCGCGCAGGTGCTTGGCACTCTGCTCGCCCATGCACCAGCGGATGGCGTCGACGATATTCGACTTGCCGCAGCCGTTCGGACCGACGATGCCGATCACGTCGTGATCGAAATGAATGTCCGTGCGTTCGACGAACGATTTGAATCCGCAGATTTCGAGCTTCTTGATGTGCATCTAGAACCCCGAGGCAGGAGCCTCGCATGTGCTGACCAAGACGTCCTCCGACTGAGGTGCATTCTTGGGAAATTCGGCTAGTTCGTCGATTCTGCCAGTGAGGCTAGAAAAATCGGCGAAAGAAGCAGAACGAGGAAGGGAGAGTGAACCGCAGGGAAAGGTCACCGCACGTCATGTATGGCAACGACCTGCAGGCTGCCTCTTTACGATGCTGAACAGATGGGTACAAGCAGGAAATGAGGTATGGTCACTTAAACTGTTGTATTTGATTAGTTATTGCGCATGACAATCGCCACTGCGGACGGCGCTCGCGTCGGTACCCGAGCGCCTGGTCAGCTGTGCACAGGTTGTGTGCTTGCTGGCCGTGCGGTTGACAAGCGGGGCACGGAGCCCCATCTGCCTGCGGAGTTCAGTCATGACTTACGAATACCTCTGCCAAGCCTGCGGCCACCACTGGGAGGCCCAGCAGTCGATCAAAGAAGACCCGCTCAAAGATTGCCCGCATTGCGGCAAGGCCGAAGCGAAGCGACAGATTTCGCAGGGCCCTGGCTTCATTCTCAAGGGCGGTGGCTGGTATTCGGACCTCTACAGCAGCTCAGGCGCCAAAAAGTCGAGTGACTCCGGCGGTTCAGGAGACTCCGGTGGGTCCGGGGGCTCCAGCGGCTCCAGCGGCTCCGGCGGTTCCGGCGGCTCTTCGTCGGGGTCGTCCTCCGGTTCCGACTGAGCCAAGCCCCTGAAACGCGTGGGAAACGCGGCTGCTCCACACGGCCTTCCAAGGCTGATACGCAGCTTGTGTGACTCTGAACAAGCCGATTCATCAAGTCGTCGCCACCGTGCTGGGTTCGGGAACGATGGGCGCGGGCATTGCCGCCCACCTCGCTGCAGCCGGCTGCAAGACCTTCTTGCTCGACATCGTGCCTCCGGGCACCGCGGCCGACGCGCCGCGCGCCCAGCGTTCCGGTTTGGCGGAAGCAGCTCTCAAAGCGCTCACAAAAAGCAAACCGCCCGCGCTGATGAGTCCACGTGTGCTCGAGCGTCTGATCGCAGGCAACCTCGACGATGATCTCGCACACGCCATCGGCCAAAGCGACCTGGTGATCGAGGCCGTAGTCGAACGGCTGGACGTGAAGCAAGCGCTGTTTCAGCGCGTTGCCAAGGCCGCACCCCCGACAGCGATCCTGGCTACCAATACTTCGGGTATTCCAATCGGCGCCATCGCCGGCGCGCTGCCCCAGGACGCGCAGGGACGCTTTTTGGGCCTCCATTTCTTCAATCCCCCGCGTTGGATGCACCTGCTCGAAGTGATCCCGTGGGCAGGAACCGATCCGGCCGTCGTACGAGCCGCCGCTGAATTCTGCGACCGCGCTCTTGGCAAAGGCATCGTGCCTTGTCGCGATACGCCAAATTTCATCGGCAACCGCGTAGGCATTGCCGAGATGTTGCTCACCTTTCGGGCAGCGCTGGAGGGCGGATACACGGTAGAAGAAGTCGACGTGCTGAACGGTGCGCTGCTCGGTCGCCCCAACACAGGGAGCTTTCGACTCGGTGACTTGGTTGGTCTCGACATCGTCGGGCACGTCGTCAAAAACCTCGAAGACAACCTGAGCGGCGACCCAGCGAACGCCGATTTCGATCCGCTCTACGAGCTGATGCGCGTCCCCGCTGTGGTCGAGCAGCTCGTGCAGAGCCGCCGGCTCGGCGACAAGACGGGGGCTGGCTTCTACAAGAAGACCAAAGATGCGACCGGTAAGACGCAGATCCTTTCGCTCGATCTCCAGACTCTGGACTACCGCGCGGCGGAGCCTGTGGACTTCCCCGAACTGTCGCCGCTCTACAAGCTCGATGTGCGAGCGCGCATCGGCGCGGCTCTAGCGTTGTCCGGTCGCGCGGGCGATTTCTTGCGACGCGTACTGCTGCCACTCTTCAACTACGCGGCGGCTCTCACCGGTATCATTTCCGAGACGCCCCAAGAGATCGACGACGCCATGCGCTGGGGCTACGGCTGGCAACTCGGGCCGTTCGAGATGATCGATGCCGCCGGTCTGGGTTTTGTTGTCGACGCCATGAACTCTGCAGGAATCAAGCCTGCGCCGTCACTTCTCGAATTACTGTCGGCGTCGGGCGCCGGAGGCCGCTTCTACGCGGGGACTCCAGAAGCTCCGACAATTTGGGTGCCCCAGAGCGGCGCGCGGCCCAAAAAGCTTCCGCAAGGAGCCATCTTCCTCGATCATCTCCGCGGCTCGCACCGCATTGCCGGCAACCCCAGCGCGTCCTTGCTCGATCTCGGCGATGGCATCGCGTGCCTCGAGTTTCACTCGAAAGCCAACATCCTGGATGACGGCGTCGTCGGACTGATCGCGGAGGCGCCTGAACTCTTGTACCAAAAGGGCTTCGTCGGCTTGGTGCTCGGCAGCCAGAGCGACCACTTCTGCCGCGGCGCCAACCTTCTACATATCGCCGGTCTCATCGCCAAAAAGGACTGGGCAGGAGTCGAAGGCGCCGTGAAGGCGTTGCAAGACGCATTCATGGGCTTGCGCCATGGACCCATCCCGGTGGTCGCAGCGCCAATCGGTCAAACGCTCGGCGGGGGGACAGAGGTCTGCCTGCACGCAGCCGAGATTCAGGCCGGCGCTGACCTGTTCCTCGGATTGGTCGAGGTGGGTGTCGGTGTGTTGCCGGCCGGCGGGGGGCTCAAGGAGATCGCACGGCGCGCGTCAGAATGGGCGGCACAGGTCCCCGAAGCCGATCCTTACCATTGGGTGCGTCGCGGCTTCGAGGCCGTTGCCACGGCCCAGGTCACGAACTCGGCCTTCGAGGCCCAAGATCGCGGCTTCTTGCTGCCGACTGACGGAATCACCTTCCATCGGTCGAGGGTGATCGCTGATGCCAAGCGACGCGCTCAGGGCCTGGCAGCGCGTGGCTGGGTGCCCCCGGATCGCGCGGAGCGCATCTCGGTCATCGGCGAGCGCGGCGCAGGCAACCTGGCCATGGGGCTCCAGCTGTTCGGCTGGGGTGGTTACGCATCGCCTCACGATCGGCTCATCGGGAGCAAGATTGTGCACGTGCTCTCCGGCGGCAGCGGTCCCTGGGACAAGCCCGTGACCGCCCAGTTCCTGCTCGATCTCGAGCGAGAAGCGTTCGTCTCGTTGTGCGGCGAGGAGAAGACCTTCGCCCGCATCGAATTCATGCTCAAGAACAAGAAGCCGCTCCGCAACTGAGCCGTACTCGAGGAACTACCCATGGCTGAACTTCACAATTCCGGTCTGCGCAAAGTCGTCCTGGTCGCGGCCCATCGTTCCGCAGTCGGCAAGGCCCCCCGCGGTGCTTTGCGAACGACTCGTCCCGACGAATTCGGCGCCCAAATATTGCGAAAAACGCTCGACCAAGCTCGGGTGCCCCACGAACTGATCGATGACGTTGTCGTGGGCTGCGCCATGCCCGAGGCAGAGCAGGGACTGAACATTGCGCGCAATATCGTGCTTCACGCCGGGCTCCCGGACTCGGTCTCGGCCGTCACGGTCAATCGCTACTGCGCCTCTGGTTTGCAGAGCATTTCGATGATCGCCGAGAGGATCATGGTCGGCGCGATCGACGTTGGCGTCGCCGGCGGAATCGAGTCGATGAGCGCTGTGCCCATGGGCGGCAACGTGACGCGGCTTCACCCCGACATCGTCAAAAATCGCCCAGAAATCTACATCAACATGGGCCTCACGGCCGAGAACGTCGCGGCTCGCTTCGAAATCTCCCGCGCCGATCAAGACGCGTTCTCGCTCGAAAGCCACAAACGTGCGGTCGCAGCCATCGCTGCTGGGCGTTTCAAAGACGAGATCCTTCCCGTCATGACGCACGAAGGGAGGTCTTTCGAGGTCGACGAAGGGCCGCGTGCCGACACGACGCTGGAGGCCCTTGCCCGCTTACCCAGTGTGTTCTCGGCGCGGGGCAGCGTCACTGCCGGAAACTCTTCCCAAACCAGCGACGGCGCCGCCTTCGCCGTGCTGATGGCCGAGGACAAGGCCCGTGAACTCGGGCTCACGCCCATCGCCCGCTACGTCGCCTTCGCCGTCGCTGGGGTCGCCCCCGAGATCATGGGGATCGGGCCAATCGAAGCCATCCCAAAGGCGCTCAAGCTGGCTGGCCTCACCCTGGACCAAATCGACGTCATCGAACTGAACGAAGCTTTCGCGGCTCAGGCTCTGGCGGTGGTCCGCAAGTTGGGTCTCGATCCGGCCAAGGTAAACCGAAACGGAGGCGCAATCGCACTCGGTCACCCACTCGGTTGCACCGGCGCCAAGCTGACGGCTACCGCGCTTCACGAGCTCCAGCGGAGCGGTGGACGCTACGCCATGGTGTCGATGTGCATTGGCGGCGGCATGGGCGCGGCTGGTATCTTCGAGCGGATCTGAAAGCAACAGCTTGCTGCGCCAACTTAGACAGGCCCGCACCAGATGCGGACTTCTTCGCGCACGGCTTGATCGCGATGCTTGCGCGCGGCGAGCAGCGCATCCCGCGCCGAGTCGTGCTTGAAGTCGAAGCCCAGGCGCCCCAGTCCCCATGCGGCGTGACTGCGGCAGAGCTCGAGCGGATGCTCTTCGAGCGCTCGACGCAGCGGCTCGATGGCTTCGGACAAGCCAGAGTTCCCGAGCGCAATCGCAGCATTTCGACACAGTTGCGCGCGATGCGTGCGCCTGAGCGCCGTGCCCCGGATCAGCGTGCGATACCCCGCCGATCCCAAGAAAAGGAGCCTTTCGAGGTCGACGACGTCGAGGTGAGGTTGGGGTGCAAACTCGAAATCGCTGGGCTTTTTGTGTGCGGTCTGGTTGTACGGGCAGACGCTCTGGCACACGTCGCAGCCGAACACTCGCGGGCCCACGCCGGCACGCAAGTCGCGCGGCATCTCACCGCCGAGCTCGATTGTCAGGTAAGAAACGCATTTGCGCGCGTCCAGCACGTTGGGGGCGGGGAAGGCCTGGGTCGGACAGGCATCGAGGCATGCGCGACATCGTCCGCAGCCGTCGGCGACAACATGGTCATGGGTGTTCTCGAGTTCCACGTCGACCAGCAGCTCGCCGAGTACGAAATAACTGCCGTGGCCCGGTGTGAGCAGCATCGTGTTCTTGGCAACGAAGCCCAGGCCAGCACGCACAGCCAGAGCACGTTCCAGCAAGGGCGCTGTGTCGACGCATGCGCGAGCGAGCACTTTGCGGCCGAGCAAATCTGCGAGAGCGTCGGCCAGTAGCAGCAGGCGATCCTTGACGACGTGGTGGTAGTCGCTGCCGCGCGCGTAGGCTGCGATCACGCCACGAAGGACGGGAGCCGCCTCGACCGGCTGCGCGGGTCCGTGACTTTCTTGGGGCGGCGAGTAGCCGACGGCCACGACGACGATCGAGCGGGCTTCGGGCAGCAGCGACCGCGGGTGGGCGCGCGGACTGTAATTGTTGGTCCTGCCGTCGCCCAGATAGGACATTTCGGCTGCGCGGCCCGCATCGAGCCAATTCAGGACGCGGCCTTCATCGGCTTCGAGCGGACTCGCGTCGGTCACGCCGAGCCGCGGCAGACCGAGTTCTTCGGCGGCTCGCCTCAGCGCCTCCGTCAACTGCCGTGGCGTTGGCTGGAGCAGGGGCGCGAGCCGACCCGCAGGTTGGTGGCAGCGCGTACCACCGACGAGCAGGTCACGGGGCGCAGCGGGCGGCCGGATGCGGGGAGAAGCGAGCACCGCCTACTCTCACGGTCCAGCCATGATTTCGGCTTCGAGCCGGTCGAGCTCAGCCTCCAGATTGTCGACGGCCACCGTTTTGTGCGCCTCTTCCTCGAGATCCTCGGGCGTTGGCACGGCGCCGAGCGCCGTTTTTGGGGTTTCGGGTGAGAGTTCGGGGCCACTCTGCGCCGCGGAAGGAACCGCGCCCGGGAGTGCAGGCACAGTCTTGACCGGCGCCGGCTTGGCGAGTGGATCGGTTGACTCGCTCTTGCAGCCAAGTGCCAGCGAGCCAACGGAAAGCGCCAGGATGACGAGCTGCGGGAGCGGTAGTCTCATTGCTCCCCAGCTTTCTTCGCTTTGGCTGCAGGTGCGCCACTGCGTGCCACGAGAGCCTGGCTGTGCCTGGCTTCTTCCTGCGCCAAGAGTTGGCGCGCACGCGCGAGCGCATCGGTGCGGTTGCCTGCATCGGCCACTTCAATCAAGCGCTGGAGTCGCGCGACCCGCCACGCGTGGCGGGCGAGTTCGGCGCGCACCTCTGGCTTGTCGAGCAGCGCGCCATGCGCTTTTTTCAGCTCGCTGCGGCGCTTCTCTGCGCGAGCGCTTCGATCAGCCCGGTGTTCGTCGTCGAGCTTGTCGAGGGTCTTGTCGACCACAGCCCGCAGCTCCGGGGTCCACTGAAAGTCACGCGCGGCTGCGCCAGCTGCGCGCAATTCTTCGCGAGCCTGCGACAACGCGTTGTCGGCGCTCGCTCTGGCCTTCTGGAGCGCTTGCTTGGCTTGTTCGTTCTTTTCGGCAGCGAGCGCCGTCGCTCCGTCGGCTGTCGCCGTCGCGGCGGCCCGGGCGGCCAGCTCAGCATCCCTGAGCGCGGAGAGCGCCTTGGTGTAAGCCGCGCGAGCATGCAGCCGAGCTTCGGTAGCTGGCAGCGCCGTCGGTCGATCGCTCGGTGGCGCGCTGTGCGCCTCGAGCCCACCCGAGGCTAACGGCTTCGCCGGGGCGGCGCTGTCAGTCGCGACGGGCGGCGCTGGCGGCGGCGCGCTGGGCGGCGCACTGGGGCTTGCGGCGACAGGCTCTTTCTTGATTGCAGTCGCGTTCGGGTCCTCGTCGCCGGCGTGGGCGACGCCGAGCAAAGCCCAGGTCAGGCAGGCGCTCAACAGGCTGGTTTGGAAAGTCCTTCGCATGAGTCTGACAATAGGGGCAGCCGACGCTGTCGGAAACTCCTTACCTTTTGCTCAGCCGCTCAGCTTGATATTGACTGATGATGACCCAGCGCCGCGAACACGTTCGGCCGCTCGACGGCTTCTCGGCGCTCTGGTTGTTCGTCCTGGGCCTCGGCTTGGCCCTCCTGACAGCACTGAGTCATGCGGTCGTCGTGCGTTCTGGGTCGTTGGCGGATCTCGAGGTGATCGCCCGGGTCACCGTCGAACCGTTCCCTTGGAATTGGCTCGTCTGGTCCAGCGGAGTTCTGTTTGGCTGTGGCCTGCTGCTGACCCTCCTCGGTCTGCTCGTCCCGCGCATTGCGGCCCCGCGTTCGCGCGGACTCGAAGCCATGGAGAGCTCGGGTCTGCGCGACGTGTTGGTCGAGATCCGCCAGCGTACGCTCGAGGCTCTGTCCGGAACCGAGCCCGACGTCAGCTTGGCCATCGATGAGCTGCTGCGTGGGGCTCTTTTGGTCGAGGCGAGCGATCTGCACATCAGCCCCAATTCAGCCGACCTGGCCATCACTTACCGCGTACACGGCACCCTGCATGAGGTCGTGCGACTGCCGTCCCTGCTGGCGCCGCGCTTTGCCATCCGCATCAAGGTGCTGGCGCGCATGGACACGTATTTACGCAAGCCTCAGGACGGGCGACTGCGACACCGGGTGGGCGACATGCCCGTCGAGGCACGGGTTTCGTCGCTGCCTGCCGACGCCGGCGAACGACTCGTGCTCAGGCTGGTGCGCGGCACGGCGCGCGTTCCCGCCATCGACCAACTAGGACTCGAACCCCAGCTCGAAAAGCGTTTGGTCGACTTACTGGCGCGCCCGCAAGGGCTGCTGTTTGTCAGCGGTCCGGTGGGTTCGGGAAAGACCACGTCGCTCTACGCCGGCCTCCAGCACATCGTGAACTCGCGCGGCGACGTGACCAGTCTGGTGACGCTCGAAGATCCTATCGAACTCCAGCTGCCTTTCGCAACCCAAACTCAGATCAACACCCACATGTGCATGAGCTTTGCGCAGACGTTGCGCAGCGTGCTCCGTCAAGATCCCAACGTGCTCATGGTCGGCGAGATTCGCGACCGCGAGACCGCCGAAATCGCAATGCAAGCTGGCCTCACGGGCCACCTGATCCTCACGACCATCCACGTCGAGTCCGCCGCTGGCACCTTTGCCCGCATGATCGACATGGATGTCGAGCCTTTCATCGTGGCCAGCGCCACCGTGGGTTGTCTGTCCCAGCGTCTCGTCCGTGTGCTTTGTACCCATTGCCGCGCGGCGCGCGCGCCCGATCCCCTCATTCGCGAACGGCTCGTTCGGGTGGGAGTGCACCTGCCACCGGTGGAGTTTTACGAACCCGTGGGTTGCGAATTTTGCGAGATGCAGGGGTACGCAGGACGTCAGCCAGTCGCCGAGCTCTTGGTCATGTCGCCGCGGCTGCGTGACGCTGTCCACGACCGGCGCCCGACAGGGGACATCCACACGATAGCCGTCGAGGAGGGCATGGTGCCTCTGCTCGACAGCGCCCTGGGGCGAGCGATCGAGGGCGTGACGAGCCTCAGCGAAGTCCTGCGGGTGGCAGGATGAGCGCCGCGCTTTTGGTGTCCCGCTTGGCTCGCTGGTCGCTGCTCGGGGCGGGCGCGGGAGTGCTGTCGCTGGGCCTCCGGTTCAGCTGGCTCCTGGGCGCAGACGCCCTGCGCTTTCGAGCTCTCCAGGAGGCCCAAGAGGCCGAGGAGGCTGCACTGCCGCCGCGCAAGCGACCTCGCCCGTCGCCCGAAGCGGCCATCGCCGAGGCGACGCAGCCAACCCCAGAATCGGGCTCGGCCACGGGTGAACCGGGTGCAACCGAGGCCTCAGTCGACAGTCCGCCGGCGACACCCGAACTGCGGACACTCCTCGTTCAGTCCGGGCCGGCGCGTTCGGAAGTGTTCGTCAATGGAACGCGTCTCGGCGAGACGCCCTTCGCCGGCCAATGGAGCTGCAGAGAGGGCGACGATGTGCGCGTGCAGATCGTACCACGCCAGGGCCTGCCGCTCGTGCGACATCTGCGCTGCGGCGGCTCTACGTTGCTTGTGGGTTCGGCTGAGAAAGAGCGCTAGCCATCTTTTGGCGTGTCTCGGCATCGAGTGGGACCGACCAGGCGCGTTCGGCAACGATCAACAAGTAGCCAAAGCCACTCGCGTCCTCGACGAGCTCCAGATGCCGGAGGCTGCCCCAGGGCACGGTCTGGTTCTGCACCAAGAGCCCCAGCCGGCGCCGGCGGATGACCAGTTCCGCGCCCAGCTCGATCTCGATGGCATCCAGGACGCAAAGCGCCGCGGTCACCAAAAGCAGCACCCAGGAGCCCGCCGCTAGCGCGATGCTCCAGCTGCTCACGGGCGACGCTGACCAGCTCAGGATGACGATCCAGGCCATGGCCAAGGCGCTGGTCAACAACACCACGATCCGACGGACCCGCAGGCGCGCCGGGAATGGAAAGCCAACGACCGATCGGACCGCGCCGAACGGCCTGATCGGAGCCAAGTTGCCTGTGCCCCAGTCGAGGCTCCACGGCAGGAGCGAGTCGACCCTCTCGAGCACGGTCCAGAGTTCAGCTGGATCTTCGGCCTCATGAATGCGGATTCGTTCTCCCGTCGAACGCGTACCGACGATCGAGAATCGCTGGCGGCGTCCGCTCAGCAGGCTTTCGCTCGGGGCGGCTTGAAGGTGAACGAGGGGCACGGGCGCCTTCCTTCCGGCTCGCCACACGACTTCGCGCTCGCGCTTCTCCATGCGATTGCTCGAAGTCCGCGGCAGGGTCCAGCAGAGCAGACCCAGAGCGACGGCGAAAAATAGGAGCTGCGTAAGGAGACGTTCGGGCGTTGGGGGAGCAAACCCTGGCAGGGTGCCCAACACCAGAAAACCACCCCCAGAGAACGCCAGCCCATGGAGGCGGCCCCGCGTGGACCAAGAGACGACGCTGCTCATCGGCGCGCGGAACCATACAGACAACGGCGCGGGACCGAACCCCCTGGGTCCAGCGACGTGCCGGAGTCGCTTGGGCGTTGCGGACTTGCAGCAACCCACCGATAATGCAAGGCGTTCGACGCGTGACAGCTCGCAACTGGTTGGATCTACACACTCCGGCCGACTGGCCCATTCCTTGCTTAGACTGGGTCGAAGTAGCAGGCCGTGGCGTTCCCCCCCCTCCGCCCGGTCTGCTGCTTTCTTTATTTGCGGCCGCGCGCTGCAAGTTCTCGGGCCTCCGAGCCGAGGCGACCAACGTGTTTGCCTCAGGCTTCGCTGCCGCCCGCGCCGCCGGCCCCTGCGCCGCCCAGCCCGCTCGGACATTCTTGGGCCTCGAGGCGCACGTCCCAGCTGACTTCGATGCTTTCGTCGTTCACGAGGTATGGCTCCATGGTGTCGCCCTCGAACAACTGCGCGCGCACGCGGCGGACGCCGCGCACATCGACGCCGCCCAGATCGAACAGCACATCGAGTTGCGCGCCGTCGCGAGCGAGCACGAGGTCACCGGCGTCGGTCTCGAGTGTGACTCGCAGGTATCCACAAGCAACGATGTCACCACATGTGCCTGGCGGGCGGAGCAGCCAATTCTCGAGCTGACCCGTGGCTTCGCGGGGTCCAAAGCGAAAGGTGACGCGCGCGTCGCAGCCCCAGTCGATGGTTTCCGCGGTGGTATCGAATGCTTGGCCATCGGCGCGGAGTGCTCCGAGTACCGCGAGTGTTGGCGGATCCGCATTCTCGACAGCCGTGTCAATGGTCGCGTCGGCGTTGTTGCAAGCCGCGCAGACGACGAAGCCCAGGGCCCCGCAGGACGACCAGAGACGGGCACGGAATGGTGAAAAGCGGCTCATGCGAAGGCGCGTCGTCCCGTTCCGAGCGCCGCCTGTCAAGAGAGCATCAAGGCCCGAGCACGCGCGGCTCGAGCCCGCTGCGGCTCGGATCGAGCGACACGCGACACAACCGAACCGAAAGCCCACCTCGGAGCCCGCCGCTGGCGCGAGTAGGCTCGCCTGCGCCCTCAGCGCCGGCAGGGGCCGAGAAAGCGAAGTCGGCCTCGACGAGGCCGTGCGGACTCTTGTCGAAGTGGGTCAGGCGGAGCGAGCCACCTGACCCAAGCGCCCGCCCCTCGTGGGCCAAGCGCACGAACGGGACGACTCCCGGCTCTTCGACGCGGCCAGGCGTTTCTTCGAGACCCTTCCAGCGAAACTCGCCGGGAGCGATGCTCTTGTCTGCAGGCACCCGCAGAGTCAGCGTCACGAGCGCCTCTCCCTTTTCGGGGCCACGGTAACGGTCACAACTGGCGGAGTACGAGGCCAGCGTGATGCGCAGCTGATCGGGAGCGCCAGGCAGCTCCCAATACTCGGCGAACGCCGTACGAGGCACGAAGCGAAAGCGTTCAGGACCAACCTCGAGTTCGACGCTTGGCGCCGTCGGCTTGTCGCAGCCCGAGAGTGCCAACGTGAGCAGAGCGCAAAGCAGAGTCCCGAGCGTGTGGGCCGATCTGCCGTATATTTCGAACTTCATCGTTTTAGCCGCTGGCCGCGCGCGGCTCGGTGCGAATGGGCCACGCCAAATCGGTCAGGCCGAGCAAAGCACGAGTCAGGTCGTTGCGCAGCACCGTGACGGGTGGGCGGTTGCGCGGATCGTGCCGTAGGCATGAGCCGATGAGCCGCGCCGCGGGGCCTAGGCCGGACACGCGGTCGAGGGCCTCCAGCTCCTTGACCCAGCCGTCGTGAGCGACGTGTTTGGAGACGAGCGCAAATTCGTCGGGCGCATCGAAGAGCAGCTGCCCGGTCAGCATCTCGTACGTCAGGCAGCCAAAAGCATACACGTCGGCGCCGGGAGGCAAGGGCTCGTAGCCCTCGTACGAAACGCCCAGGACCTCGGGAGCCGTGTACTCGATCGTCCCGCAACCCGGCCGCAGCTTGCGCCCGCTCAAGCCGAAATCGACGAGAACTGGCGTGCGACCGCCTCGCAAAATCACGTTCGACGGTTTGACGTCCAGGTGGCCCACGCCCACCGCATGCATGGCTTCTAGACCAGCCAAAATACCATCCAAATAAGCGAGCACACGCGGGATGGACAGGGACTGCGTGCGGATCAGTCGATCGAGCGCCGTGCCACGAATCAACTCCATGACCAAGATGGGCTTGGGGCGTGCGGCCAGATCGAAGGTGACGAAGCGCGCTAGATTGTCCTGCGCTGGCAGCGACAGCAGTGCGCCCGCCTCTTCGCGAAACATCTGGAAAAATTCCTGCTCCGACATGCTGCGCGCCGTAGACGGATCGTATTCCGGCACCTTGAGAGCGAACGTTTCGGCTTGAGCGTTGTTGCGTTCTTCCATGCGGCGCGCCAAAAACACCGAGCTGACGCCGCCCGCGCCGAGCGGACGCAGCACGTGGAAAGACCCTATGGACCGTCGGGGCAGGAGCCAGTCGGGTAGGGGAGCGCGGCGCTCGGCCAAGGCCCGCGGAAAACGGTCGCTCCGCGAGTCGAGCGGTAGCTCATGAATGCGAAACGCGATCTGTTCGACGACATGCGCGAGACTTTCAGGCAAGGGACGCACCAGGCCTTCGATTGCGCGCGCCAATTCGTCGGCGAGCGCTGGCGCTCCCGCCGCGACGGCTCGCTCGACGACGTCAAGCAGCTGCAGATCGTCGTAGTTGCCGCTCGGGCGGCGCACTCGCCCCTCGTCCAGGACTCGCCCTTCCGCCGATCGGATCATTCCAGCCAGATCTTCGGTCGCCAGACTCAGATCGTCCAGCACGACGCCGCCCGATTCCCGTGGCTCCACCAGCTCCGTCTGGCTGCGCGCCACGGCGATCAGCTCCAGCGCGCGACCCAGTCGGAAGAAGACTCGGCGTAGCGCTTCAGCCTGATACCCGCCTCCGCCGACCAAACCTTGACTGACCGACAGCACGCGTCCGACTTGGCGCAGCGCTTCGGCGATCTGCTCACTCTCCGCGCGCTCCGGATCGTGGAGCATACCCAAGGTCGAACCGGTGCTCTCTGCGCCCACGTCGAGCAAGTCTGGGCTCATGAACTGCGCCAGCGCGCCCAACGGTCCGGCTACGTCGGGCGAAGTGGATGCCTCCGCCATCGTCACCACCGAAAAGTGGTCCTTGATGGTCGTGGCAACGACCAGGAGCAGATCGCTGATCTGCAGTACTTCCTCGCGCACCGCTGCGTCGAGCGAGCGCGCCAGCGCCGCGCAGAGCACCCGATGCACCACGGCATCGGGCCCCTCTTCGAGGCGATCGAGTAGCACTCGGATAGCGCGTTTGAGCGGGTGAACGCGTTTGGCGTCAACGGCGGCCGCTTCAGAGCTATCGGCATCCAGCAAATGGAGAAGCACGCGCAGCCGACGTTGATCAGCCATGGCGCCATCGCGGGACCATTGCACGCTCCCGGCCTGCTCGACGCCGTCCAGAATCCAGCGGCTGATCCGATTCTTGAGCCGCTCGAGCGGGACGACGACGCTATCCGGCTCGCCAGGACGGCGACCCAGCAGCAGCAAATTGCCGAGCAACGGTCGCTCGAACACGCCTGCGTCGATCTCGAGCAGCGCTCCCACTGCGGATCCCAGGGAGGCTTCGTCGCGCGCGTCGTTCGCTTCGACAAAGTCAGCAATCTCATGGGCTTCGGCCAGGGCTCGGCCGGCTTCGTCAAAGGCCTCGCGCGCGCTGCCGCTTTCGAACGCCAGCAAACCGCGCTGTGCGCGCGTCGGCAGATCGGGTTCGTCGCTGTCCAGGTGCCGCAGGAGGCGCAGAGCGCGCGAAGCCTGCGAACGTTCAGCCAAACTCTGCTTCTTGGCGGAATCCGAAAGCGCATCGCGCAGGACGGCGCGCGCGGCAGGCGCGAACAGAGGGTCGCGCAGCTGGCCCAGCATCTCAGCCACGGCCACGGCCACGTCGGGTCGGCGCGTCGTGGCCAAGCGATCAAGCAGTTCTTCTGCACGGTCCGGCTCGATTTCGATCACGCGCGGCAAGCCGAACACCAGCGTCGCCAAAATGCCGGGATCGCGTTCCCCGATGGGGCCCGAGATCACCGAATGCACGGAGCGATGGGCCTCTTCGTCACCGAGCACCGTGGAAGCGACGAGGCTGACAGCGCCGCGGCGCCATTCGGTGACCGTCAGATTGGGATCGAGCGATTGCTCGACTTCTTCGCGCGTGTCCGGATGAACAGAGGCCAGCAGGCCGCGGGCCACGGCGGCGTGGCGCCACACTAGCGGCTCTCGATCGCGGAGCAAGCGATCGAGTGCAACCCGCGAATGCGCGCTGAGCAGCAGATCGCGCGGTTGCGGATCGCCCAGCTGGAAGCGGAAAACGGCCTCTCGAGCCGCATTTTCGAGCAGCTGCGCCGCCATGCGTCGCGACGGGAGCGCGCCCATCGATGGCTCGTTCACCCATGCGCCGTGCGTTGCGCTACGCGTCGCCAAACACAGGGCCAGAGGAGCAACGTTCACCGTGCTACCGACCGGCAATTCGAGACACAGCGCCACGCGCGCGCGCAGCGTCGGGGTCGATAGCAGCGTGGCGGAGCCGAGTGCGATACGCGTGGCGACGGGCGCAAACGCACCAGCATGACCTTCGTAGAGCAGCGAAAACACGCGCCGCCGGAGATCGCGCTTCACAGCGCCCACCGGCAATGCTGCCGACAGCTCGTAGAGTGCAACAGCTGCAGAGCCGCTCGCGATCCAATCGAGTCTGTCGCACAAGCCGCGTTCCAGCGCGAGAGCAGCGCTTCGTTCGAGGGCCGCGGGATCGACGCCGTCGAGCGGTGGCGGCCCCATTGCTCCGGCCGCCTGCCCGAGCGCGGTCAAGGCCTGCCGAAAGCTGGCTTCTTGCTCCGCCGCCTGCGCTTGGCGGGGGAGCTTGATGAGCAGATCGGCCGGACTGGTTCGAAAGCGCATGCGGGGACGGAGTCAGTTTACGACCAGTGGAGCGAAAACCTAGTAGGCCTATCCAATCCGGGACGAGTCGACCACACTGGGCGCGTGGACCTCACGATTGTGCTCGTGGCGCACGGTACCGTCGAAAACCTCGACGACTTGCCGGCTTTTGTTTCCGAGATCCGGCGTGGGCGACCTGCGCCTCCGGAGTTACTGAACGAGCTGCGCAGCCGCTATGAAGCGGTTGGTGGTTCGCCTTTGCTCGCTTCTACTCAGCGTCTCGCGCGAGCGGTCGAAGCTCGCACTACCTTGCCGACGCGCGTCGCCATGCGTCTTTGGCACCCGCGCATCGAAGACGTCGTTGCAGATCTGCAAGGCGCCGCGACTCTCATTCTGGTGCCGCTCGCCCCTTACAGCGTGGGCGTGTACGAAGCCGCAGCGCGCCGCGGCTTGGCTCGGTTGCCGCACCCCCCCGGATTGGTCGCTGTCCGGCCTTGGGGAGAAGAGCCCCGGCTCGTGCGGGCATGGGCCGATCGCATTCGAGCCCTCGACCCAGAGGAAGGCCGAAGCGGGCGCGCCGTCGTACTCTCCGCGCACAGCCTGCCGCGCTTCATCATCGACCAAGGCGACGACTATGCGCGCACGTTCGAGAGCGCCGCTCGCGCCGTCGAGCGCGAGCTCGGTCGACCATGCACGATCGCCTATCAGAGCCAGGGCGCGCAAGAAGGCGACTGGCTAGGTCCAAACCTGGTCGAGACCTTCGAGCGTTTGGTTCAAGAGGGCGCCCAAGAGGTCGTCGTAGCGCCAATCGGTTTCCTGGCCGAACACATCGAGACCCTCTACGACCTGGACATCGAAGCGCGGGCGCAAGCCTCGAGGCTCGGGCTTCGTTTCGCGCGCGTCCAGACGCTGGACACCGATCCGGCCCTGGTCGAGACCCTGGCCGACCTCGTGGCCGAGGCCCAAGCTCAGACCGTAGCCCGCGATTGACACCCCTCACGGCGTGAGTCATGAGAGCCCGGTGATCGACGAGCGCGACGTCAAACGGCTGCTTTTGACTGCCTTCCCGGACGCCCAGGTGGAGCTCGAGGACCTGACTGGTACGCAAGACCACTACCAAGCCGTCGTCATCAGCGCCGCTTTCGAAGGGCGAACTCCGGTGGAGCAACACCGACTGGTGTACGAAGCTCTCAGCGACGCCATGAGGGGACCTATCCACGCTCTGGCCCTCCGGACCTACACGCCCAGCAGCTGGGCAAAACAAGGAAACAACTGATGGAACCTGCACTCCGCGAACGAATCGAGAGTCTCCTCAAATCCAGCCGAGTCCTTCTGTTCATGAAGGGCAACAAAATGTTCCCGCAGTGCGGATTTTCTGCCCAGGTGGTGGGACTGCTCAAGGAAACCGGGGTCGAGTTCGAGACGCACAACATCCTGGCCGACGCCGAGATTCGCCAAGGGCTCAAAGAGTACTCGAATTGGCCCACGTTTCCGCAGCTCTACGTCAATGGGGAGCTGGTCGGTGGCTGCGATATCGTAAGCGAGCTGTCGGCGAGCGGAGAGCTGCCAAAGATCGTCGGCGCCGCTCACTGATCGGGGTCCTTAGAAAGACGGGCCCGGACCTTCTGCCCGGCGCGCGGATTCGTTAGAATTCTGCGCGCGGCCGGCCTGAGAGCCCCGCGGTTCGTCTGACTGGCTATGACAACCGACCCTCGTCTTCGCACTCTCGTCTCCGAGGGGCGCGGCGTATCCGAAGCTACAGCGGATCGTCCGTCGATCGTCGTGGATGCGGTGGTCACGCCGCAGCGTCTGCTGCCGACCGAACCCGCCTTTGATCAGCTGCAGATCGGTGAGCTCGTCGCGGGCCGATTCCAAATCCAGTTGCTCGCTCAAGTTGGCGGGATGGGAGCGATCTACCGCGCCGAGGATCTGCTGGACGGAAGGCTCGTGGCCCTCAAGACGGTGCGGCGCAGCGGCGCTTCGCTCGAGCGCTTCGAGCGCGAAGCGGCACGGCTTGCCACGCTGCATCACCCCGGAATTCCCGCTTACGTCGCCAGCGGCATCACTCATTCCGGGCAGGCCTATTTGGCCATGGAGTGGCTCGATGGCATCGACTTGGCCAGCTACATCCGGGCGCGGCGGCTTGGCGTGCAGACGGCCGTCGACCTCGTGCGCTCGGTGGCCGAGGCCGTCGCTAGCGCGCACGAAATTGGGCTCGTACATCGCGATCTGAATCCCACCAACGTGTTCCTGGTCAACCAAAGCCCAGAGAACGTCCGGGTCTTGGACTTCGGCATTGCACGCCTCACGAGCGACGCGCAGCCGGTCACCGAGCAAGGGTCACGCGTTGGCACACCGGGCTACATGGCGCCGGAGCAAGTCGAAGGGCACGAGGTCACCCCCGCGACCGACGTTTTCGCGCTCGGTTGCTTGCTGTACGAGCTGCTCACGGGGCAACGTGCATTCGCCGCACCAACAGTGAGCGAAATGTTGTCGCGGATCGTCCGTGACGAGCCTGAGCGTCCGTCTTCTTTCAACGGTGCTATCCCACCTGAACTCGACGAGGTCGTGCTGGGCTGCCTCGACAAAAATCCCAGGCGCCGCCCCGAGCACGCGGCCGAACTGGTTTCCTTGCTGGGTTCGCTTCAAGGCTTGGTCGACAGTCCGCTCTCGGGTATCTCGACGCCCAGCGCGCGCGGCCCGGGTGAACCCCACATTACGGCCATGATCCTGCTGCGCGACGAGCCAGCCGGCACCTACCAACGCGCAAGCCAGGCGGCGGGGCCTCACGGTCTGCGGGCTCAACGCAACGGGGATGGCACCATCGTGCTCGTCGCTTCGGGGCCTGGGACGGCCAGTGATCATGCTGCTCGCGCCGCCCGTTGTGCGCTCGCCGTCCGCCGCGCCACCCGAACCCCAAAGATGGCCATTGCGACGGGTCTGGCCCAGATCGACGGACCCTGGCCCGACGGCCGCGCCTACGACGCAGCCGTCGTGGCGCTGCTCTTGAACGATCGCGAACAACCGGGACGCGGCTCCACCATCTGGCTCGACGACAACACCGCTACGCTGCTCGATTCGCGCTTCGAGGTGCAGAGACTCGAGCGCGGGTACGTCCTCACGACTTTGCGCGAAACCTACGAGCCGTCGCGCACAGTGCTCGGAAAAAAAACGCGGGCCGTCGGCCGGCGCCGTGAGCTCACGATGCTCGAAGCCACGCTCAGCGATTGCATCGAAGAGCGAACCGCCAGTGCGGTCCTGGTCACAGGTCCACCTGGCATCGGAAAATCGCGACTTGTCTACGAGCTGGGGCGTCGCGCGCGGCGAGCCAGTCAACCGGTTGAAATTCTTCGAGGCAGAGCCGATCCGATGTCGGCCGGTGCGCCTTTTTCCATGCTGATTCAGGCCCTGCATCGCGCGTGCGCGATCGGCGACTCCGAAACCGAGGCCAGCACCCGCAGCAAGCTGATCGATCGTCTGGGGCGCGTTGTGCCCCATGAAAGTCTACCCCGGGTCGCCGAGTTCCTGGGCGAATTGATCGGGACCTCGATCGAGCGCGACGCGAGCGAAGAGTTGCGCGAAGCCCGGCGCAATTCGATTGTGCGGAGCAACCAGATCCTGCGCGCATTCGAGGATTGGCTTCGCGCGGAGTGTGCCAAACAGCCCGTGCTACTCGTGCTGGACGACTTTCATTGGGGTGATTTGCCAACGGTGAAGTTCATCGACTCGCTGCTCCGCAGCATGTCGGAAGTTCCCTTGATGGTCGTGGCCCTGGCGCGTCCGGAGGTGCACGATTTTTTTCCGAAATTGTGGGCACAACGCGGCGTGACCGAGCTCCGCCTGGGTGGGCTTTCGCTGCAGGCCGCCAGGGACATGATTCACGATGTGCTCGGACCCGACGTGGATTGCAAAGTCATCGAGCGCGTCGTCGAGCGCGCGCAAGGCAATCCATTTTGGATCGAAGAGTTGGTGCGTGCCGAGGCCGCGGGGCAGGGTGAGGACGTGCCGGAGCGCGTGCTGCTCTTGGCGCAATCACGAATTGAACAGCTGAACATCGACGCGCGACGTCTGCTGCGAGCCGGCAGTCTGTTCGGGAAGCGCTTCTGGCTCGGCGGCGCGTGCGCCCTGCTCGGAGCGGAGACGCTGGGACGCTCGCTCGACGCCGTCACGCGCGAGCTGGTCGAAGCGGAGTTCGTGAGCGAACGCGAACTCGGACGCCTACCCGAGGACCGGCAGTTCGAGTTCAAGAACGGCTTGCTGCGCGACGCCGCCTACTCGCTCTGGCCAGAAGACGAGCGCGAGAGGGCGCACGGCTTGGCAGCGCAATGGCTCGAGCGGAGGGGCGACGCAGAGCCTCTACCCATTGCGCTCCACTACACCTTGGGGGGTGAGTCCGATCGTGCGCGTCTGCACTACCTCCGAGCTGCCGAGCAGGCGCTCGCCGCTGGTGATCTGGACGCTGCGCTGTCGTGCGTCGAGGAGGGCCTCGCGGCGGGCGCGTCCGGACAAGACGCCGTGCTCCTGCGCCTTGTCCAAGCCGAGGCCTGTCGTTGGCGAGGCGACAACGTGGCGGCGCTCCGCTGGGCGCGTGCTGCCCTGGAGCAGGCCTCGGCCGGCAAGGCGTTCTTTCGCGCCTTGGCCGAAGTCGCCGTGGCAGCCGGCATGACGGGCGAGCTGCAAACGACCATCCAGTTGGCGCGTAAGCTAGTTGCCACCCCGACATCGCGCGCGGCGTCCGACGAAGAGATCGAGCGAGCCATCGCCTTGTGCCGTGTCGCGACGCAACTGATCCTCTCGGGCGAGCGCGCGCTGGGTGCACAGCTGCTCGAGCATGCTGAGCGACCGAGCGACCGCATGCACCCAGATCCTCGTCGACTCGGCTATTTGCATGAAACCCGAGCGGTGTTGGCCGGCGCCAGCGATGACGCTTGGGGACGCATCGAGTATGCCGATCGCGCAGCCGAGTACTTCGACGATGCCGGGGACGCGCGCAACGCTTGCCGGCAACGCATCGGCCTCGGCTACGCCCAGCTCGAATTTGGAAACCCCGAGGAAGCGCAAGTTTCGTTGCGCGACGCGCTGCGCGTTGCCGAACGCATGGATCTGGGTAGCTCGATTGCAATCGCGCGGGCTCACCTGGGTCGCGCAGCAGCTCGTGCTGGAACGCGCGACGAGGCTCTTGCGCACTCGAGCGACGCGGTCGAACGTTTCGATCGACAACGCAACCTGCGTCTCGGTGGGGTTTGCCGCATTTATCTGGCTGAGATCTATCTGGGGACGAACCAGCCTGGGCTTGCCGTCGAGGTCGCGCGCCGGGCGGTATCCCTGCTCGAGTCCTTCGCGCCTCTCCGACGTGCCGCTCAGGCGATGCTGTCTCTGGCTCTCGTCGAGAGCGGTGACATGGAAGAAGCCCGCCTCCTAGCGCGTCATGCCTACGGTGCACTCGGCCAAGGCGAACACCTACCAGCCGGCGAGGATCTGGTGCGCCTGGCGTGGCTCGAAGTGCTCGTGGCGGCAGGGCCCAGCGTCGAGGCCCAGGAGCTGGCGGTTCGTGAAACCACTCGACTTCAGGAAGCCGCGCAGCGCCTTCCGGCCGAGCAGCGCCTGCGTTACCTGACCGGCGCTCCCGAACGACGGCGGATCGGCCAACTCGCTAGGGACCCGCAGTCTGTCCAGCCGCTCAGCTACGGCCAGTGCCTCGCGGGCGAAGAGGCGCAAAGGACGCGCGACGACGATGCCCTGGGGAGCGTACCGCACGGCGTAGCCCTCCACCCAGCGCGTCCGGTCGCCCCAGCGAGCCTGACCCGTGACTACTACCAGCTGGGCACGTCGCTGGGCGTCTTGGTCGATCGCAACAACTTATTCTGGCCCAGTTTTGTGGCCTGGGGCGCCTCCGCTCGGGCAGAACCGCTCCACCGAGCGCGTCTGTTCGCGCTGTTGTCGCCGTCGCCGGAAGGGCTCGGCGTGCACGAAAAGCGCTTCGAGCGCGGTCGGCATGGCGCTGCCATCCGTTGTGCGGCTCAGGCGACCTTGACCGAGTTGAGCGAGCGTCTGCTCGCTCGACAGCGTCTCATCTTGGCTGAACTCCGTGATGCCTTTGCGCATCTGGTCGACGAACTCGCTCGGGACGCGAGTGAATTCGAACTGCGCAACGCCCAGGTCTCGAACGCCGAACCGAGTGAAGCCGAGCGCTCCGAACTCGTCGGTGCAGCCCTGCGGGCTTGGCACGCAGCCAGCCGTGCCGATGAGGCGAAGCTTCGGGCGGAACTCGTACTCCAAGGGAATTGCTTGCTCGCACGGTACAATCTGGAGCGACTTCAACCGTGGATAGACGAGAGCCGCGGCACTGCTCTCGACGCCTTGTTCCGCCAGCACCTCGAGCGCGAACTCCGCCCCAGCGGCGGTCGCGTGTGGCTGGTCTCGTTTGGTTTGGGGGGCCTCGAGCGGCGACTCCAGACCCTGTGGCGCGAGGCGGCAGGCAGACACGCACTGAACCTCTGCTTACCCGAGCCCCTAGCCGTCCCGCTCCGCGGCAACGTACCTGCCCTCGGCGGCGTGGCGCCCATTGAGCTACGAGATCTCGGGGTCCCCGAGGTATCGGCCCTGTTCGAACACGCCGGGCCGGCGCTCGACCTCAGCACCCCCGGGGCGCGCACGCGGTACCTGATGGACGCCCTTCGAAGCAGCCAGCAGGACCGCAAGCTGCTCGAGACGCCCGGGCAGAGTGACGATTGACGACCCCTGGTTCCGCGGCTCCGTTTGTGCCAGAAGCCGCTCCCTGCCGGGGGGCTGAACCCCGCCGCAGTTTCGGGGTGTACCTCAACTTGGTAGAGGGCCGGCTTTGGGTGCCGGACGTTGGAGGTTCAAATCCTCTCACCCCGACCGCTTGGCCGGCGCGCCTACGGGGCCGCGGGCCATAATGACGGCCTTCTTTCGGCCGTAGCTGAGCTCGGTGAACTCGAACCGCGCAAAGCAGGGGGCCGAGGCCCGCACCAACGAGTTTCGCGATCAATGGGTCCGCGACTACGCACGGCTGTTCGTGTGGATCGGCGGAATTTATCAGGTCGTCGTCTTCGGCAACCAGATAAATCTGGCCATCAACATCGCCGATTGGATTTTGCTGCTCGCTTACTTGGGGCTCGTGTTCCTGGTAACGCGGGCAACCGAGCCGCGCATTCTGGCAATCTACGTGCTGCTGAGCTTGGCGGTCGCGACCGCACTCAGCCTCGATTCAGCTGGATTTCTGGGACCGAGTGGCCCGCTGCTCTGCACCTTGCCGCTCTGCTCGGCCGTGTTGCTCGGCCGACGAGCCGCATTCGTCGCCCTGGGCTTCTGCGCGTCGGTCTTCGCCGGCTTGGGCGCGCTCCACGTCTTTGGCTGGGTGCATGCCTCGCCAGGCATCTCGCCGCGTTCGTTTTCGACTTGGCTCTGGATGATGGCTGCGTTCGGCGTCGTCGTCGCCAGCACGGCCTCGTTGATCGGCAGCGTGCTGCGGGATCTGGAGGTCGTATCCATCGAGTTCGAGGAAGCTCGCCGCGGATTGCGCACGGCCGGCACGCTACGCGGCGCTGCCGAAGAAGCTCGAGACCGAGCCCTATCGATGCGCAACGAGACGCGCTCGCTCGAGGCCTTGGGGATCGTCGCGGGCTCGGTCGTCCACGATCTGAATAACATGGCCCAAGTCATCCGCACCTGGGCAGACGAGTTGATGCGCCGCGGTAGCGGCACCGCCTCGGCCGACGCTGCCGGCTCGATTGTCGGCGCCTGTGATCGGCTGACCAACCTGGCGAGTGACGTTTTGGCCCTGGGGCAAAAGCCTCCGATCAGCTCGAGCAGCATGGCGCTGACCGACTGCCTCCCTCAGGCTGCGCGCGCGCTCCGCCGATTCGTGCGCGAAGACATCCGTATCGTCGTCGACGCTGACATTCCGCGCGGGCTGCCTCCGCTTCCCCTCAGCTCGGTCGACCTGGTGCACCTCGTACTCGAAGCCGCGGCCGCGATGAACATGACGGCCGTCGGCCGCGGGACGGTCATCATCTCGGCGCCTCGCGCGGCTGGCGAGGAGTGCCCGGATCCGCCCCTCGGTCTGCGCCGCTATCCGGCCCTTTTGGCTCTCGATCTGCGCCGCGACGGCAACGTCAAGAGCACCCGTACTTGGTTCCGGTCCTTGCCGCTGCTCGGGGCCGGGGAAGAGGTGGCTCAAACCTCTGAAGTTCGCGTGGTGCTTTGGTGCCCCGAGCACGACTCCGCTCGTCTGGCGTTCGATCTGATCGCTCCCGCACCCGAGTCGACGCCGTCGGCTCACTTTCGGGTGTTGGCCGCAGAAGGTGATGCCGGATGAGTTCGAGCTCTCCCCTGGAAAGTCCACTCGCTCAGGCCCGCGAGCGGCTGGCTCAGCGGACGCTCGTGCTTTCCACGCTACTGTTCCCGCTGGCCGTGTTGGCCGTGACGCGCAGCTTTTCGTTTCACACGTTGATTCAGGCCGCGGTGCTCCTCGTGGCCCTTGGGATCGGATGGGGAAAGTTCCCGGCGCGGGTGAAGAGCGCAACGGTTGTGCTTGGACTGGCCATTTCCGCATTTTGCTCTGGCTTGCCGGCTTGGGGCTTTGCCGCAGGGCCCATGGCTACGGCCACTTTGCTCTGTCTCTACTCGACCTTGCTCTACGGTCGCGCCGTAGGCCTCGGCGTCAGCGTAGCCGTCGTGCTCGCCGTGCTGGGCATCGGCGCGGGCCATGCCCTGGGCTACTTCGTCGTAGCGCCCGACTGGCTCGAGCAGACCGTTGCCGGAAATTGGCAGCGCGCCGGCGTCGCCGTTGCCAGTCTTCTCTTCTTGCCCGTCTTGCCGATTGTGAATTTTCTGGACGAAATCAGCGTTGCGGCGGCTTCGCGCGCGGCTGCGCTCGACGCGACCATCGCCGAAGAAGCGCGCCGCGAGGACGCACTGGAGGAGCAGCGCGCCGCCCAAGTCGAGGTGCGTGAGGCGCAACGCCAGCGCACCCTGGGACGCATGGCGGGCGGTTTGGCGCACGAGATCAATGGTGTGCTCCAAGAAATCGAGGGCTGGATCGAGGTGCTGCGCCGCGAAGGGGACCAGGACAACGAAGAGCACGACGAAGCGGTGCGCGAGATGCGAGACAGCGTCCGCCGCGCCGCCGCTGTCGGCCGGCGCCTGCTCTACGTCGGCGGCCAGAATCTCTCCACCTCGCGTCCCACGGATCTAGCGGAGTTCCTGGAACGCGTGCAGGGCACTCTGGCGACTGCAGCCGGTCCGCAGGTCCAAGTCACAATCGCGATCGCCGCCTGCCCTTGGGTCCAGGTCGACACCACGGAACTGACGCACGTCTTGGTCAACTTGGTCGTCAATGCCCGTGACGCCCTCCGTCAAGGCGGCCGGATTCGCATGGCGCTCGAGACGATCGACTTCGGAGCGGCCGGCAAACCGGGTGTGCGTATCAGCGTGGAGGACGACGGCCCCGGCATCGCGGCCGACGTGCTGCCGCACGTGTTCGAGCCCTTCTTCACCACCAAGGGCCGGCGCGGCACGGGTCTCGGTCTTGCCATCGTGCGCCGGCTCATCGAGGGCATCGGCGGAACGGTCGCCTTGCGTAGCGGCCCGACGGGAACGACCGTCGAGTTGGAGCTGCCTGGATTGACGCACGAAAGTGCTTTCGAAGTGCCCGCTCGCGCCGCGCTTCGGGCATCACCGGGGCCTGCCTCGACGGGCGACTCCGATCTGCGTCCTCAGCTCTTGTTCGTCGAAGATCAGCCCTCGATTCGTCAGGTCTTCTCCAAGGTCGTGCCGCGCTTTGGCATCGACATGCTGTGCGCCGATTCGGCCGATACGGCGCTCGAAGTTCTGGAGCATACCCGCCCCGATCTGATCTGGAGCGATGCCGTCATGCCCGGGCGGCCTGTCCAGGATCTAATCAACCGGGCCGAAGAACTCGGGATCCCGATCGTGATCTGCTCCGGCCACGTCGAAGAAGAGCTGCTCCGTCGAGATCTACGCACACACGACGTCGAATTCGTGCCCAAACCCTATACAGCGCGCCAGCTCGTCGCGCGCGTGCGCCAGGCTGCAGTCGAACATTCCACGCAGAGCCGCGCGCAAAAAGCGCTGCGCTCTCGCCTGGGCGCATCGGATCGCGCTTTGCAGGCCACCTTTAGCCCGTTGCGGAGCTCCCGTCCGCCGCGTCTCCTCCGGCCTTCGTCTGCGCCACCGCGTTTGCCTGCTTATGCCCCAAAGCTGAGGTCTCAACCTCCTCCCACAGGCACATCGGAGCCACCCGTCGAGACGACTCGATCGTCGCTCTTTCCCGACGAATCCGCGTCGAGGGTATTGCGCCTAGCCGATTCACCGGCAGTGCGTCCGCTCACCGTGCTCTTGGCCGACGACGACCCGAGCGTTCGCCGTTCGTTGAAGCGGGGCCTGGAGCGGCACGGTATGGTTGTGCTGGAGGCGGTGAACGGTAAGGCTGCAGAATTGTCGTTCTTGAGCCGCGGCGACATCGACGTCGTCGTGCTCGACGCCAACATGCCTGAGCAGGACGGCGAGACGACGGCACGACTCATGTTGCAAGCTCGCCCGAGCGCTCGCGTCATTCTGTGTAGCGGGTACAGCGTTGCTGACCTGTCCAACGTGCCGGGCGTGAGCGCTGTGCTCTCCAAGCCGATCGCGCTCGCGCATTTGGCGGCGACGTTGCGCAGGCTGGTCGACGGTCCCGCACCAGAGCGCATCGTCCTCCGCTCTCCGTGACGGGCGCTCCGTGACAGGCAGGGCGCTGCGGTGACGCGGAGGGGCGGCCCTCCCACCCCTTGCGACCCAATGCTTCAGCAGCGGGGACCCACACCAGCGGGGCCCACGGCTTTCCAGTCTCGCCACCCGACATTTGCGGACGAGCTCGAACGCCGAACAAAACAAAGCCCCGGATTTCTCCGAGGCTTTGACCGGTGACCCCAGCGGGACTCGAACCCGCGTTACCGGCGTGAGAGGCCAGCGTCCTAACCGCTAGACGATGGGGCCAACTAAGAAACGCTCACTGACTGATCGCCCTGGGAGCGGCGATTATCCGACCCCTCCTGATGAATCCAGAGGGGAAGGGGTTGGGGAACTAGGATTCGAACCTAGATAACAAGAACCAGAAACTTGTGTCCTGCCATTAGACGATTCCCCAAGGGGATCCGGCCATCGAGGCCACCCGTGCGGTGCGACCGGACGGTGCCGGTTCGGCCGGACGGTGTAATCGTCGAAGGCGGGGGCGGATAACTATCTCCGGCCTCGGGGATGTGCAAGGGTTCAGGGCACTTTTTTGCGAGCCATCGCGCTTTTGCGAAAGACGCTGGCTCGACCAGATCGGAGTGGGCTTGGTGGGCCGGGGCCGTGGGCGCCCGGGGAATTCGGCTGGAAAAGTCGCGTGGCTGGGGTTGACCCGGCCGGCCTCCGACCTACGTTGCGCCTCGATATGAGTGCCAAGAACATCGCCTACCGTCGCAACGCCCGTCGCCAAATCCTCGCTGGCGTCAATGCTCTCGCCAACACCGTCAAGGTCACGCTGGGGCCCAAGGGTCGCAACGTCGCTCTGGAGAAGAGCTGGGGCGCACCGACGGTCACCAAGGACGGCGTCAGCGTCGCCAAAGAGATCGAGCTGGAGGACAAGCTCGAAAATCTGGGCGCTCAGATGGTGCGCGAAGTTGCTTCGCGCACGAACGACGATACGGGTGACGGCACCACTACAGCAACTGTGCTCGCACAGGTGCTCTACGGCGAAGGCCTCAAGCTGGTCGAAGCGGGCGCCAACCCGATGAGCATCAAGCGCGGCATCGAGAAGGCCGTCGAAGCGGTGGTCAAGTCGCTCAAGACGCAGGGCAAGGACGCGACGACGACCGAGCGCATCCGTCACATTGCTCTCGTGAGCGCCAATGGTGACGAGCAGGTCGCCGACTACATCGCCGAAGCGATGGAGAAGGTCTCCAAAGACGGCGTCATTACGGTCGAAGAAGCCCAAGGTCTCGAGACGCGCATCGACATCGTCGAGGGCATGCAGTTCGACCGTGGCTATTTGAGCCCATACTTCATCACCAACCAAAAAGACATGAAGGTCGAGCTGGAGGGTGCTTACGTGCTCGTCAGCGAGAAGAAGATCAGCGCCATGGTCGATCTCTTGCCGGTGCTCGAGGCCGTCAATCAGGCTGGCGCATCGCTCTTGCTCATCGCCGAGGACATCGACGGCGAAGCGCTGGCGACCTTGGTCGTCAACCGCATGCGCGGCGTCTTGCGCGTCGCTGCAGTCAAGGCTCCGGGCTTCGGTGATCGCCGCAAGGAGATGCTCAAGGACATCGCCGCGCTCACCGGCGCTACGCCATTCATGGAAGATCTCGGGCGTAAGCTCGACAGCGCCACGATGGCCGATCTGGGTCGCGTCGACCGCGTTGTGGTCGACAAGGACAACACTACGCTCGTGGGTGGTCAGGGTCAGCCTGCGCAGATCAAGGGTCGCATCGAGCAGATCCGTCGTGCCATCGTCGAGACGACGAGCGACTACGACAAAGAGAAGCTGCAAGAGCGTCTGGCCAAGCTGGCCGGCGGCGTCGCGGTGATCCACGTCGGCGGTCACTCCGAGGTAGAAGTCAAGGAGCGCAAAGACCGAGTCGAAGACGCTCTAGCTGCTACGCGCGCCGCTGTCGAAGAAGGCTACGTGCCCGGAGGTGGTGTCGCTCTGCTCCGCGCAGCTGCCGCGGCCGAAGGCCTCAGCTTCGCAGACGACGACGAGCGCTTGGGGGCCAAGTTGGTGCAAAAGGCGGCGCGCGCGCCTCTCGGACAAATCGCCGCCAATGCTGGCTACGAATCCGAGGTCGTCATTCACCGCGTCGCTGAGTTGACGGGCCCCAACGGCTTCAACGCGCGAACCGAGAAGTACGAAGATCTCGAAGCGGCCGGCGTGATCGATCCGCTGAAGGTCGTGCGCGTCTCGCTCGAGAATGCGGCCAGCATCGCGGGCTTGCTCCTGACGACCGAGGCAGCCATCACCGACGTGCCCAAGTCCGGCGGCGGTGGAGGCGAGGGTGGTGGCGGCGGCGGTGGCATGGGCGGCATGGGTGGCATGGGTGGCATGGGTGGCATGGGTGGCATGGGTGGCATGGGTGGCATGGGTGGCATGGGCGGCATGGGCGGCTTTCCCATGGGCTGAAAGCCCAGAATCAAGCCGAGTCCAGGCGCATCCAGGCGCGCACTCGCCGCTCAACGGGTCGGCTCTCATCGGAGAGGCCGGCCCGTTGCTCATTTCACGAAGTGCCCAGCCATTTGGCGGTGGGGCAACGAGCAAGATACGATGCGCGAAGCATGGAGCTACGAGTCGTTGGTTGCCACGGTGGGGAAACGCCGAAGCACCGTACCAGTGCATTTGTGCTCGATGGGAGGCTGACCTTCGACGCTGGCTCACTGACGAGTGGCCTCGATCTCAAATCACAGCTCAAGCTCGAAGTTTGCCTGATCAGCCACGCGCACCTGGATCACATCCGCGATCTCGCGACGATAGCTGACAATCGCTACCAAGCGGATGCGCCGCCACTGCTGGTGGGCGCTACGAAATGGACGATTGCCGCGCTGAAGAAGCATTTTTTCAACGGGGTCATTTGGCCTGATTTCTCGAAGATCCCGACCAGCCACGGACCCACGATTCAGTTCGTTGAGCTTGTACCCGAGAAGGTGATGCGGCTCGCGGGCTTCGATGTCCGTGCCATCACTGTGGCTCACACCATCGACGCTTCCGGCTTCGTCGTCAGCGGCAAACACGGTTCAATCGCCTACAGCGGGGACACCGGGCCCACGGAACGCCTGTGGGAGGTGCTGAACCAGGTTCCAGATCTTCGCGCTTTGCTCCTGGAGGTCAGCTTCCCGAATCGGGAGCAGAAGCTGGCGACAATCAGCGGGCATCACACCCCGCGGAGCCTGGCGCTCGATCTCAAGAAGCTCACGAATCCGCAGGACGTGCCGACGCTGCTGTACCACATCAAGCCGGTCTTCCAGCGCGAAGTCGAGCGCGAACTCGCCAAGCTCAAGTCGCTGAACCTGAGCGTTCCGCAGCTCGACGATCGCTACAAGATTTGAGCGATCTCGGGTCAAGAGAACGACCGGATCGCGAAGAGCGAACACGCGTGCGCGTCAGCGCGCGACGATTTGGAGCAGGCCGACGATCAGGATGGTCTGCGCGAAAGCGAAGGCGAAGAAACGTGTCGCAGCTGCGCGCGTCGCTTCGAGCTGTTCTTGGGGCTCGAAGATCCGACCGATCCGTTGGGCTGCGACCCGACGCTGCGAAACCGGAAACCGAATGATGGCGCCCATCGAGTCAATATGAATCGTCCACGCCCAAGTGACAAGTCTGTGACGAACTTTCTACAAAAGCGTGTCCTACATCTGGCCTCGCTCGACCCGGAGCTACAAAGTAGACATAATGTATCTTATGCGCGTTTTGGACAGTCAGAGCGGGGGTGACCTTCTCCTGGTTGCGCCTCAGTGGGTCGCGCCAAAGCCGTACTGGGGCGCGTCCCAACGACTTTCGAGCTTCCCGTAGTTCGGTTGCTCGCCATCGCCACCGGGCGCGTTGATGCTCAGGCCCAAGAACTGGCCGCCATTGGTCAGCAAGTACGCGCGCCGACCAAGTGCGGCCGGGGTGCCCGAAGCGCCCGCCTCGAAATGGATGCCGTCAATCAAGCTGCCGTCGATCGGTGACAGCAGATAGAGCCCCAACTGGCTCGCACCAATCAGAATGGCTCCGGCCACTGCTACCGGGTGCGAAACGCCGCCGTGCGGCAGATCGCGGCGCCAGATTTCTTCGCCCGTGTCTGGATCCAGAGCCCAGAGCCCCTGCGTCCCCGTCGAGACCAGAACGAGCCTGCGGCCTGGGAAAAACTGCCCATCGCGCTCGTAGCTCGGCTGCTCCCAAAGCTCGAGATCCGATACGCCGTGCGCCTGGCTATTGGACCAGATCTGCGTACCGAGCTCGGCGTCGAGCGCGTACACGCCGCCCTCGTAAGAGCCGAAAATCGCGACTGGACCGGCTTGAATCGTCGTCAGCAGCGGCGTCGTGTCGACGTCCAAGTACTTCGGCACTTCGCCGCGGGCTTCCTCGGCCTCGGAAGCCAAATCCACTGGCTGCCAGCGCTCTTCGCCTGTTTTGGCGTCCACGGCAGTCGCCGTGCCATCGCTGAAGCCCATGTAGACCAGGCCGCTACCAACGGCTGGTCCCGAGTAGCCCGCGACTTCCATTCCGGCGGCCGGGGTCCGGTGGTAGGCCCAGATCGTCTTGCCCGTAACGCGGTCGGCCGCAATCAACGTGTCATTGGCGTTGGCAAAATAGACGGTGTCGCCGAGCAGGATCGGCCTGCGAGCGATTTCGGCGTTCGTCGACAAGCGCCAGACAAGAGCACCGGAGCGAGCGTCGACCTTGTAAAGGGCGCCGTCGTGGGAACCAAAGTAGAGGGCGTCCTCGTCGGCACTGTAGAGCGGCCGACTTTGGACGTAGCTGAGCGTCTGGAAGCGCCAGATCGTCTCACCCGACTTGGCGTGAATGGCGTAAAGGCCGCCGTCGCTCGAGCCCACGAACACCCGTTTTCCAGCGGCGTCGATCTCCGGCTGACCGCGCTCGTAGGGCTCGCCGTCCTTTCTGGAAGGCGCGACGAGCTTGCGATTGAACTCCAGCTGGATAACCCCTGCCGCGTGGTGTTTCCAGACAGGTCCCTCGGCGTTGGCAGCAGCTCGGAAGCTGCTGCAGCCCGCGCTCGCGACGCCGAGGCTGGCCAACGACAGACCCGCCACTGAGAGACGCACCGCAAGCGACAGCGTCTGGCCTGCGCCGACGGGGACTTGGCCCCTCACGGAGTCGGACCTGCGGGGAAGTTCAGTTCGAGCGGAGGTGCGCCTGGAGCGCCGGGGGTGCTTCCCTGCTTCTGCATCTGCTCGATCTGGCGCTTCAGCTGCTCGAGCTGCTCGGGGGAAATGCCACCCGTCTCGGCCGCGGCCTTCGGGTCGATGGTCTTGAGCAGATCTTCGACGGCGAGCGACAGGTAGCCGCGCTCCGCCGTGAGGCTCTGGCCTTTTTCGAGCTCGCCGCGCAACTTGGTGAGATCCTCGCGGGCCGCGTCCTTGTCGCCAAGCAGGAAACGAACGCGCGCAACGTGGAAGCGGCTGAGCTGCTTCGCCTCGGGTCCGGCGACGTCTTTGAGCTTCTCGAACGCGCCTCGGGCGTCGTCGAGCTTGCCTTCGGCTTCGAAGCTGAGGCCGACGCCTTCGCGGGCGCGGAGTTCGGCGTCCGGCGCCAGGGTCTTGCCCGCCAAAACTGACTGGTAAACCGCGCGGGCTTCGCCCCACTTTTTCGCATCGAGCAAGGTCGCGGCGCGCCCCAGCTCGGCCCAGCCTGCCAAATCGTTGGAAGCGACGGCGGACAGAGCCTTCCACTCGATCAAGGCTGCCGCCGTTCGCGCCTCTTGGCTTGCGAATTCTGGGCGCGTGTCGACGAGGTTCCGATCGCTCGGTTGGAGCGGCTCCGACGAGGTGATGCGTCCTGTGGCGACGTCGAGAGCACGCGCGACTCGAACGCCGAGCTTCTCGCGCTCCTTGCCTTGACGGTAGCTATAGATGAGCAGTGCCACGACGGCCGCGAAGCCGAGCACGATGACCCATTGGAGCCAGGGAAACTGGTTGCGGACAAAGCGACCGGTCGCGTCGGCACTTCGAGCAATCGCGTCATCGACGCGTTCGGCCGCGCCCAGGCCCTCAGCGGCCGCAGCAGCCCGCTCACGTTCACGCTGCTTCTTGCTGCCACCGACGCGAGCACGCACACGCGCGTTGCGGTCCTTGATGGCCTCAGACTCGCCGCCCTCGCCTGCCCCCGTCTTTTCCGCCGCGCGTCGAGCCCTGCGACTCAGCTGTTCTTCTTCCGTCACCGGCGCCTCCTTACCAACATCCCGCGTGCCCTCAAAGCGACGGGCGCCCTTTTCCCGGCGGGCTCAGGGCGCTCGAACGTCAGCCTTTTCCCAGGGCTCGGGGGGCGGAGGCGGCAGTTCGTCGCGCAGGGGGACTAACGCAAGCGCGAGCACCTGGCCTCCACCATCGACGAAAACATCCAACGCCATGCGCTGGCCAGGGCGCGCGCCCCACGAGCCGGGCACATCTGCGGCGACCTGGACCGGGTCCGGTCCGGCAGGAATGGCCAGACGCAGCGCCGACCCGCTCGTGATGTCCGGCAGTCTGCGGATGGAAGCTTCTTCTTTGGTGCCGGGTCGACGAGTCGTGCCGACACCAACCAGTAGCGTGGACGGGCCGACCGAGCCGCGAACGAGCGCGACCAGGCGCGTACCCCTCGAGCCCTGCTTGGCGACGTACGGCACCGTCAGCTCGATCTGCACTCCGCTGTCGCCGAGCTGCCTCAAGCGCGCGAGGCCGACTTCGCTCGGGCCGCCGACGAGACCGAGCACACGAGCGTCGAGAGCAAGAGCGAGACCCCCTTCCAGTGGATCGGGTACGCCCAAGAACCGTGCGAGCGGCCCTGCGAGCTCTTGGTGTGCGCCGAGCGACAGCAGCGCGCGTGCGAGCGGCAAGCGCGCGCTCACGTAACGCTCCTCCGCAAGCGACCCAAGCAACGCGGGGATGGCGTCCTGGTCGCCAATGCGTGCGAGCACTTCTGCGATGCGGGGACGGAGCCGCACGTCGCCCAACCGCGAGATCAGCGGACCGACGGCGCGCTTGCTGCGGATCTTGCCCAAGGCCTCGAGTAGCTCACGCGCCTGTTCGAACTCGAGATCGCCCGGGTGGAGCCACCAATCAATCAGGTGATCTTCGCCTGTCGCATCCCCCTGCTCGGCCAGCGCCAGAGCGGCTAGCCTTCGGAACTGGGCCGAATCGTCGAGCAGCATCTCGCGCACGAGCGGCGCACCTTGACCCGTCCGAGTCAGGGCCAAGGCCACGAAACGACGCGCGATGGCATCTTCTTCGCGACTCGCAGCCAAGCGGAGCGCGGCTGCCTGGCCCGAAGCGCGCAAGCGAAACAGCAGCTCGGCGCTCTTTCGCCTGATGTTCACGTCGGCGTCGTCGAGCAGATGCCCCAGTTCAGGAGCCACTTCGGCATCGCCCGACAGGCCTCGCAAGATGGCACTGGGCCAGCCCTTGCCCTCCGACCGCAGCCCACGCGTCTCGTAGGCGCCGTGCGAGGCCGAAAGCGCGCGGAGGCTAGTGCGCATCGCTTCGAGCACGTCGGGGCGTCCCAGCCCGATATCTTGGGTTTGGTGGGGGTCGCGCGCAGTATCGAAGAGCTGACAGGCGCCCGAACGGCGCGCGCAAATCAGACGAAAATGGCCCTCGGCCAAGAGGACATAGTCGTCGGTTTCGGCCATCGCACGGCCTAGGATGGCGCCGGGCTGCGCGCCTGCCGGTGCCGCGGTAGCCGACGTCGGGGTGGGAGCAAGCACCGGCCCCAGATCGCGGCCGCGAATGCGTGGCGGGACCGGCACCCTCAGGCCGGCGAGCACCGTGGGAAAGAGATCGATGGTCTGGACGGGTTCGGCCACGCGCCGACCGGGAGTCAGGCCAGGACCCGCGAGGATCAACGGCACACGCACCTGCTCGTCGTACACGCTCGTGCCGTGGTAGCGGCCGCCGTGGTCACCGAATTCTTCGCCGTGGTCAGCGCTGACGATGACGACACCTTGAGGGTCGTGCTTGCGGAACAGGTCGACGATCGCGCCCGTCGTCGCATCTGCCGAAGCCACCTCCGAGTCGTAGCGGTCGACGTCGCGCGGGCCGAAATTCTGCTCTTTTTGCTCGTAGGGCTCGTGGGGACCGAACAAGTGCACCCAAAGAAAAAGTGGCTTGTCGGTGGGCGCACTCCGCAGGTACTGCGTCACTTGCCCGACTCGCTGCGCGCCTTCTGCGAACTCGACCTTGGCGTACTCGAAGCCGAACTGCCGATCCCGGAAAGCCGCGAAGCGTTCGCTGTCGATGAAGAACACGGCGGGTGGATAGAATGCGGCCGTCCTGTAGCCGTAGGTACGAAGCAGCTCCGACCACAGATCGGAGTCGGCGCCTGCCCCCTGCAAGAGCAGCGGTCGCATGTATTTGCCCGTCATGAGCGAGCTCACGGAATAGGACGTGTGCGGCGTCGCCGCATAAGCCGCGTCGAAAACCACACCTTGCCGAGCGAGCGCATCGATGTGCGGCGAAGCACCGCGCGTCGCGCCATAGGCTCCCAGGTGGTCGGCCCGAAGAGCGTCGATCGTGAGCAACAGCACGCTCCGCCCCCGAAAGTCGACGCCGCTCGCTTGGCGCCGGGCGCCCAGCGGCAAGGCATTGAGTTCGACCTCGAGCGGCTCGGGCGGAGCCACCCACGATGCGAGTTCGACACCCCAGGCAAGAGTGGGTGAAGCCTCACTCACCAGCCAGCGAAAGTTATCGAACCCCCGCGCCATCCGACTGGCTCCGGGTAAACCGACTGCTCCGATGCCCACTAGAACGAGGGCCAAAAGGGGCATGCCCCGCAGCGAACGCTGGTATCCAAGGCGGCTACCCAAAAGCGCGGCTACGCCAATCTCGAGGAAGCTGAGCCCAGCATGAAACGCTGGATAAAGCCGCACGAGCAGGTCGCGATTGAGCGCCGCGCAGCCGAGCGCCACCGCAAGAAGCGCCAACCCGATTCCCCAGCTGCGCAGAAATCCGCGTTCGTTCCACCAGCGGGCCCAACGAGGAAAAAGCGCGTAGCTGCCGAGTCCCGCCGCACCCGCAAAGGCCGCGGCAAAGCTTGCTCGTGCGCCGAGCGTCGCCAAGTGGCGCCCGCCTCCCACTCCGTAGGCTACCGCCCCCGCGAACACGGCGATGAGCCCGACGAAACCCCAACGAGCCAGGCGGCTCTGGGGTGCGCTGGCACAAACGCCGCAGGTGGTCCCCCACAAGCTCGCTGGCAGCGCCAGCAGGAGCCAAGCTGGACCCAAACCCAGGATCCCGTTCTGCAGTTCCCAGAGGCCAGTTAGATCGCCTGCGTGGCGCGATACGACCCAGACCAGCTCGGCCCCGATGGCCAGCACGGCACCCAAAAAGCCGCTAGCGTACGCAGCCAGCGTCGCGAACGGAGCCAGGATCTTGCGGCGCCCGGAACCATCGCGGCGCCCGGAACCATCGCGGCGCCCGATGCCATCGCGGCGCCCGATGCGGGGTGAGGCAGAACTCATGCGGAGATTGAACTCGAATCACACGTATTCGACGACGCCGACTTCGTAGTTGCGATCGCCGGCAGGAAGCTTGAGCACGACCTCGTCACCCGGGCTCTTGCCAATCAGCGAGCGCGCCAGCGGCGCAGAGATCGAGATGAGCCCTCCATCGATGTTTGCCTCGTCGGCGCCCACGATCTGGTAGGTCACGTCTTCGTCCGTATCGAGGTTCGTCAGCGTGACCGTGGCGCCGAACTTGATCTTGTCACCGCTCAGCTTGGTCGGGTCGATGACCTCGGCTCGCGAAAGCTTGTCCTCCAGGTCGCGGATTTTGGCCTCGTTGATGCCCTGCCGCTCCTTGGCAGCGTGATACTCGGCGTTTTCGCTCAAGTCGCCGTGCTCGATAGCCGTGCCGATTTCGCGCGAGATTTTAGGTCGCTCTTCCTTGAGGTGAGCGAGCTCGACTTTCATGAGTTGCGCCCCGCGGGGCGTCATCGGGAACTTTTCCATGGGTCTTCGAGCGGCGTGGGGCAAAACCGTACCGCTGGCTTGCCCGTGCTGCAATCCCTCGCTAGAGCCCGCTCATGCAGGCAAAAGCGGCGCTTCTCCTCCTCGTTCTGGCCGGACCGGCCACGTTCGGGTGCAAGGCGGAGAAGCGCGCCCTCTCGGCGGCCGAGTTCCAGCGCAACGCAGAAGCCGCGTACAACGAAGCTCTGGTCACGTTCTACGACCGCGATTGGATCAGCGTTCCGGTCGTCATGGAAGAGGTCAAGCGCGAGTATGCCGGGACGCGCTTTGCCCGCTTGGCGCAGCTACGCATCGCCGACGCCCAGTTTCATCAGGGCTCGTACCCCGAATCGATCACATCGTATCGGGAGTTCCTCCGCGACTTCCCCAACGACACCGAGGTCCCTTACGCGCGCTATCGCGTCGTGCTCTGCCATTTCCAGGCGCGCGGAGAGTCCTCCGTCGCGCCCCCGCTCGAAGAGCGCGACTTGGCCAACGTGCGCGACGCCGACGAAGCCATTAGCTCGTTCTTGAAAGACTACCCCGCCTATCCCGAGCGGTCGCGGCTCGAGTACATGCACGCCTGGGTGCGCGGCATGTTGGCGCGACACGAGCTGTACGTTGCCCGCTATTACCTGAACCGCGACAACTTCGAGGCCGCACTATCGCGGACCGAGTACACGCTGCGCACCTACCGCGAGACGGGGCTGGAGGCCGAAGCACTGGTCCTTTTGGGCGAGACGCAGATGAGGCGCGGTGAGCGCGGCGCGGCTCGCGAAGCCTTCGAACTCGTGCTGGTTCAGTACCCAGCGTCGCCATTCGCGGTGCCGGCGCGGAACTTCATTGCGGAAATCGAACGCGATCCGTACGGCCCCAAATTGGCCGTGCCGACGACGCCGACTTACTGAAGAACCGAACAGGCACATGGGGCTGCTCGAGACTTTGTCGGCCTATGGCGGCGCTCGCGACTACAGCTCGCCGTTCTTCAACAAGGACATCAGCGCTCGGCCCGAGTCGCAGCCGCGCAACGTCGCGGGAGCTCGCCCCACTGTTGTTTGCGTTCACGGCTTCGGTGGCGTTCCGCTGGAAGTCGAGCTGGCTTTCGATGCGGCCCGCCATCTCGGCCTGGCGGCAATCGCGCCCGTGCTGCGCGGCCATGGCACGCGACCAAGTGATCTGAAAGACCTCCGCTTCGAGGACTGGCTCGCTGGTATCCGGCCCGTGTTCGACGAAGCGCGCGCGACCGGCCCGGTCATCCTGATCGGTTTGTCTCTCGGCTCTTTGCTCTGCACCGAGCTCTACTTGAGTGCTCCCGCCGATGTGCTTGGCCTCGGACTCCTGGCCAACGCCTTTTGGCTCAGCGCTCCGTTCCCTTCTGACGCGCTGCGCTTGGTTGGCGCTTTGGGCCTGCCGGATTTTGGACTGCCCAAGTTCGCGTCTGACATCGCCGACGACGAGTCGCGGAAAAATCACGTGACCTACGGGATCCAGCCGGTTCATGCCGCGCTGTCGCTGCAACGGGCTGGCGCGCGGCTGCGCGAAGAGCTGTTTCGGGTGCACTGCCCGACGCTGGTGTTGCACGGAGAAAAGGACCGCGTGTGTCCCGTCACCAACGCTCGCAAGGTGGCTGAACGTGTGGGCACGAGCGACGTGCGCGTCGTCCTCTACCCCCAGAGTCGCCACGTCCTGACGCGTGATCTGGAGCGAGACCGCGTGCGTACCGAGTTGACCAGCTTCATTCGTCGGGTCGCACGGATCTGATCCCGGGCCCAATCAGAACAGCTTCTTCAGCCGCTCGAATGCACTCATCGCGCCTTCGGGTAGGGGCTGAAAAGCGATGTCGATGTGGTCATCGGCCGAACGCACCGTGGAGACACCGACAAGCGGTGTGAGGGCGGCCACGATGCGGCGAGCCCTTTCCTTGGACAGCGACGGCAGCTTCAACAAATCCAGCTGAAACCGGTCGCCCTTGGCCTCGAGCAGGAACGGCGGCTGCTTGGGCAGATAGGAGACGAGGTCACCGGGGCGGCTCAGGTTGAGCGCGCCGGAGCGCAAGAGCGCCGCGATGGGGGTCGCCGCGCTCGACTCGGCTACTTCGAGCTCCAGATCGCGCAAGCGCACATTCAAGAGCAGAGCGTCCTGTCGAAAGTCGATCTCCTCGATCAGGACGGTCGTCGAGATCTCGAGATCGGTTTTCATGAGCTCGACGCTCGCGCTCACGAAAATGCCAGGCGACCGCGCCTCGAGCACCAAATTCCGGGGCATCTTCGAGCCCCCCAACTCACGAACCAGCCAACGAACAGCGGCCAGCGGCAATCCCAGCTTGAGCGAGGCGGCGTTGCGCGCGGCCCGCAGCACTTCCTCGGGGTGACTTTTGAGGTAGGAGCCGACGGCTTGGGCTGCCTTCTTGGGGAGCGAACTGGGGAACATGGTGTGGTTTGACTCTAGTTAAAGCCGGACCGCGAGGCGAGAGCGGCTCGAGCTGCTAAGGAAGCGGCCATGAACTTCCAGAAGCTGGGACCGTTGACGGGCCTGATTGCCCCGAACCTGCCCACCGAACAGGACGACCTCACGGTCATTTTGTTGCACGGCTACGGCGCATCGGGAACGGACCTCGTAGGGCTCGCAGCCGAGCTGGACCCGCCGGAGGGCACGCGCTTCGTGTTCCTCCAGGCCCCGCTCGTGCTTGATCCGCATGCGCCTCCCGACGACGCGCCGCGCGCCTGGTGGCAGCTCGACATGATGGGGCTGCAGATGCTGCGGTTGACGCGCCAATACGACAAACTCACGACTCACAAACCAGTTGGGCTCGACGCCGCGCGCGCGGCTCTGGGCCAGGCCATCGAGGCACTCGAGCGGGATCACGGCTTGCGTCGCGAGCGCTTGGTCTTGGGCGGCTTTTCCCAAGGGGCCATGTTAGCGACCGATTTCGCGCTACGGGACACGGGCGCGCTCGCCGGTCTGGTCGTCCTGAGTGGCACCCTTTTGACCGAGAGCGAGTGGCGCGAGGCATTGCCCAGCCGGGCGGGACTACCCGTCTTTCAGAGCCACTCACCCGCCGACCAGGTGTTGCCATTCGAGCTCGCGACCCGACTTGCGGAGGCCTTTGCGGCGGCGGGGCTGCGCTCGGAATTCGTTTCGTTCGCGGGCGGGCACGGAATCGGCCCGAGCGTC
>JBBQHO010000010.1:0-43856 GCA_038324055.1 Polyangiales bacterium
TTGGGTGTTTTGCTGGTGGCTGTAGCTTGCTCTCTGGGCGTCGGCCTCGAGCCGGCCGGCGATCTGCGCGACTTCGTCTTCTACGAGCTGCGCGTACCACGCACGGTGTTGGGCCTGCTCGTCGGCGCAACCTTGGGACTGGTCGGTGCAGCCTTTCAAACACTGTTTCAAAACTCGCTCGCCACGCCGGACACTGTGGGCACGAGCGCAGGAGCCGCTCTGGGCGCGCTCGCCGCCCTCGTGCTGGGGGCCGAAAGTTCCCTGTTCTTGCCAGCGGCGACGCTGTTTGCGTTCCTTGGCGCGCTTCTGGCAACGGTCCTCGTGAGCAGCGTGGCGCTGAGCGGACGCGCGCGCCTCGAGGAGGTGCTTCTGGCCGGAGTCGCAATTACTCTTGCGGCCGGCGCCATTTCGCAGGCTCTTCACGCTATCGCCGACGCGCCTGCGCTGTTCGCGAGCGCCCAGTGGTCGCTCGGCCAACTGCCACAAGTCGGCTACCAACGCCTGCTACTCGCCGATGGCCCCTGTGTTCTCGGCTCCGCCGTACTCCTGTATCGCGCGCGCGAGCTCGAGACTCTGGCGCTCGGTGAAGACTGGGCGCGGTCGCTCGGCGTCGAGACGCGCCGCATCCGCGTCGAGGTCTTGCTCGCCAGTTCGCTCGCCGTCGGTTCGATCGTCGCGTTGTGCGGACCCATCTCGTTCGTCGGGTTGCTGGTTCCGCATTTGGTACGCCGCTGGGCCGAGCCCAGTGCGCGGTCACTGTTGCCCTTGTCGTGCCTCGCCGGCGCGGCCTACCTGGTGGGATGCGACGTGCTCGCACGTCATCTCATCGGAGGACGCGAGCTGCCGGTCGGCGTTCTGACGGCGGCATTGGGCGCGCCAGCGCTCTTTTTCCTGGTACTCAGACCTCGCCCCCGAGCTGACGGCCAAAAGCCCTCGGTGCTAAGGTGACGGACCGCGCGTGAATCCCGACCAGATCGACATTGCTCTCTCCGAGCTCGAGACACGCCTCGATCGCCTGCGCGCGCTCTACGAACAGTACTTCATGGGTATCGAACGGCTCGAGCCGCAGGTCCCCCGCAAGGACGTCGAGCGGCGCTTTCACGATCTGCGCAAAACGCCCTTTCGCAACACAGCCCGCCGCTTCAAGTTCCAAACACTCGTGCAGCGCTACAGCACGATGACTTCGTATTGGCAGCGCATCTGTCGCGAGATCGAAAACGGAACTTACAAGCGCCACAAGCTGAAGGCCGAGCGCGCAATGGCAGCCGAGGCGAACCAGCCCTCCGCCTCTTGGGCAGCGGCCGAAGAGCGCGAGAGCGCGGGTGATGCGCGCGCACGACTCGAGAACGATCTGGGGGCACTGCTCGACTCTGGAGTCGATACGGATCTCGAACTCGAGCACGCACTGGCCGAGCTCGCCAAACCTGCAGCAGAGCCCGTTCGTGCTCGTCCAGCAGACGAGAAATCCGTAGCGGGGCCAGGACTCTTGGGTCGTTTGGCTGGGGGGTCGGGAGACAAGGTCGAGCGGCCGCGACTCGGTCCCGCTCCTGGCGTACAGCCGCTTCCCGCACGCCCCGGTGCCGCGCCCGCTCCGGCGCCTCTGCCGCCTCTCCCCGTGCCGCGCGGAGCCGCTCCACCCACGTTGCCTCGAACGACCGCAGGCTCCGCAACGGCCGCTGCTCCCCCGCTTGCGCCACCCAGAACGCGCGCCGCGGCTGTGCCAGCGCCACCCAGCGCACTGGCTGCTACTGGCTCCGTCACGCCCCCAACGCCGCCGCCCCGGCCTCAGAGCCCACGCTCGTCGCCGCCGCGTCCCTCGTCGCCCCCGCGTCCCTCGTCGCCGCCGCGTCCTCGCACAGTGCCTCCCCCCCGGCCCGCAGCTGGACAGCCAGCCGCCGCGGCTCAAGCGGCCAAGGCACGCGAGGCGGCCCAGGCCGTTCACGCCGGCCTCGCCGAAGACCGGATTCGCGCGCTGCACAAGAGTTACCTGGAGGCGCGTGCGCAGACAAACGCCACCGCAGTCAGCTACGAGAAGCTCGCCTCGAATCTACGCGAAACCGAGCGAAAGCTGCGCGAACAGCACAAGGGTCGCAACGTCGATTTCGACGTCGTCGTGAAGGACGGCAAGGCGATCCTCAAGCCGCGGATTCGTTGACCTAAAAAAGGTCTCGCAGGCGTGCGTCACCGGGAATGAACCGGGTCAGCCAGTCGTTGCCCACGAACATGGGAGCCGACCAGAGCGACGATCAGCCAGCGAGGCCCGCGAGCTGGCGCGGTCGCTCAACCAATACTTCGTGCTCACAGAACAGGATGGCACAGGAGCAGCGTCCTGTTTCGCGCATCCTTGCACACAGTTCGGAGAGTTCTGGATCGGCGTCGACCACGTCGCCTTCGACCGGTCGGCGGGTTGCGACGTCGTAGCGACAGTTGTCGAGCGCGACCCACAAACCTTTGTATGTCTCGGAGCGAGAGAGCTCGGACCATGTCATTCGGCTGACCATGCAGTGAGTCCTGGGAGACTTTGTCGAAATTGGCCTGAGGGCCGGAACGTACGACTGAAAAGCAAGCCAACGCGCCGAAGTCATTCAACTCTGGGGCGAAGGTCGCTATTTAGATTCGGCCCGACGCCCTAGTCAAGTCCGACGCAGATGTAGGTAAAGCAACCACTGTTCGGATGGATTTCACGAGAATGTTGCCATCCGAGCAGAACAATTCGGGAATGTGTCGCTGTTTCAGATCCGCACGACAGCCCAGCGCGAAAATATCTTCAGCTCGTGTGCTCGGCCAGGGCACGCACATGCCCGAGCACACGCTCGTGGATGGTGTGGAGCAAGAAATCACTCCACGCGGACCAGTAGGGCAGAGGCTCCAGGTCGAGTTCGTACCAGGTGCTGCCCTCGAGTCGCGTCCGTCGGCCGGGAAGTGCCACGAGCCTGAACTCACCGCGGCGTGAGCGGAAGTAGCCGTCCAGGTGCGGCGGGTGGAGGTCACGATACGGACTGACTTCGTGAAGCGGCAAGGGTTGTTCGACAACGTCGAACGAGAGTCGGTGGGGTGGTTCGAAACGCGTGATGGGCTCGACGAACGCGCCCGTCGAAAACTCGCAGCGTCGAATCGCGCCGACGCCGCGACCTTCGAGGCGTGCGCGTAGCGGGTAGGCAATACCGGCGAGGAGGACGAGCTGATGCGGTGGCGGTAACTCGGGAAAATCGAGAACGTGCGGCCATACCTGCTCGGGTGGCGCGGCGATCTCGATGCTGGTCACCACTTCGCGCAGCGGCGCGCGCCCGTGAGTCTTGGCCTCGAAAGATGCGCCGAGCGGCAGGCCGAGCGCAGGAATGAGCACCGCGGCCGTAGAACCCCCTGGCAGCGGCGTGAGCGCGACGAAGCGACCGAACAGCGCACCCACACAAGCGAGCGGCAACGCAAGCGGAAGCGCCATGAGGAGGCACAAGATGCCTTCGATCGCGAACAGCAGCAGCATGCTGCTGGTCAAGAGCAGTGCGAAGCTGGCAACGGCGAATGTGGCTGAGACGCTTTGCGGCTCGCCACGGTTGAAGAACCACGCAGACACAAAGCCGAGCACGACGGGAGTCGTGAAGAACAACGACGAGCCGTAGTCTTGCAGCACCGTTGCACTGAAAGCCGCCATGCAAACTGAGAGCACACTGCCGTAGGCGACGCCGAGGAGCGCGGACCGCTTGGAATGGCTGAGCGGTCGAGGAGTTGCAGGTCGACTCGGCGCCAACGCCAAGGCCAGCATCAGCACGTAGTTCAGTCCCGGTAACAGAAAACAGATGCCGAGTGACGCTGGTTTGCCCGAATCGACAGCGCGCCGAATCGACATGGACAGGCCAATCCAGATGAACGGAAGTGTCCAGGCCAAGAGCACGAGCTGCACGAGCGGCGTGCTCTCGATGACGCCGCGCAGCAGAGCAGACGGCGCAAAATATTCGACTGGTGTCAGCGTCTTGTTGGCGAAGACGCGCAACGCCAGGGAATCGATCGCGAACTTGCCGACCATCAGCCCGAGACCCCAGCGGAGGTAGCTCGATCGATCGACTGGTGCCTCGAACCCGAACAACAATGAGCCGAGCCCGTAGCGCTTCACGGCTCGATTCGTATCACTTGCACTTGGCGGCTTCGAGTGCGTCGTCGATGCGCTTGGTGGGCACGCTCATGGTCTGAGCAGCGCTCAGCATCGACTTCAGCTTCGAGCAGCTCTTGCCGGCAGCCTTGGCTTGCGTACCGGCCTGTGTGCGAGCCGCTGCGCTACAGGAGGACTGCCCCCCCGGCTCGCATTTGGCGTAGATGCTAGCGGCACGGCTCCATTCACCCGATGCGATGGCGGCGTTGCACGAACTGCAGTCGGCAAGCTTTTCCGGAGGCTTGGGAGTCACTGTCACCGGCGGTTTGACCGGGCTGGACCCCGTCGGAGTCGTCGCAGGAACGGCCGGAGTCGTCGTCGGGTCGGTGCTGGGCGTCGCTGTAGGGACCGGGGCCGTTGTGGGAGCGCTCGTCGGCGGCGGACTGGTCGTCGGCGCTGCGGTCGGCGTCGCTGCGCCAGAGGCAGCGGCCTCGGGACCCGTGTCGTCGCTGGTGGACTTGCCCTTTGCGCCCACGACGAAGTACGCGCCCGCGGCGAGTCCGATGACTCCAGCGACCACGCCCACCAGCAGCCCAGTCTTGGACTTTCTGACAGGAATTTCGATGTCCTGCGTGGCCGAAAGGGCGTGTGAAGTTGGCTGCTGCCCGGAAGAAGGTGCCGAGGCGAAGCTCGGCGTCGGGCCGGTCACGCCACTGGGCGCCGCCTGCATGGCCTCGGTTCGAGCCTGTCCGGTTGCGCCGGTGGCGCTGATCGCTCCCGTCAAGCCCGCCTCGAGCTCTGCCAAGAACGCACCCGCTGTAGCGGGACGATCGTCGGGATTCTTCGACAGTGCGCGCATGACGGCGTCGCGCATCGAACGCGGCACACCGTGGCCGGACGGCAACTGATCCATGGGAAACGGCTGCGCTGTCATGTGTTCGGTCGCCCACTGCCACGGCGTCTGGGCGTTGAACGGCAGCTGTTGCGTCAGCATCTCGTACGCCATGATGCCCAATGAATAGATGTCGCTGCGTCGATCGAGTTCCTGGCCCGTGAACTGCTCGGGACTCATGTAGGGGGGCGTACCAAGCACCATGCCCTGCTGCGTCAGCTTCTTCTCCTTCTGAGCGCTGGCCGACTCGCTGCGCGCGGCAATACCGAAGTCCAGGACCTTGACGAAGTCGTGACGACCGAGTCGTTCTCCCAATACGATGTTTTCAGGCTTTAGATCGCGATGCACGACCCCCAGGTCGTGCGCTTCGTCGAGCGCGCCGCACACTTGCTTGAGGATGTTGACCACGCGATTGGGAGGCATCGGGCCTTCGCTCTCGATTATCTTGTCGAGCGAGCGACCCTGGACGTACTCCATGGCGATGTAGAGCGTGCCGTCAGCTTCGGTACCAAAGTCGTAGACCTTGATGGTGTTTGGATGCTCCAGCTGCGAAACCGTGCCGCACTCGCGATGAAAACGAGCCAGCACGGAAGCGTCGTGACTGAGATGCGGGTGCAACGTCTTGATGGCGACCTTTCGCGACTGCGAGCCCATCTGCTGCTCGCCCGCGTAGACAACGCCCATGCCGCCTTCGCCCAGCACCGAGGTCACGCGAAAGCGGCCACCGACCAGCCGACCGATCCAGGGGTGCTCCCCAGGCGGTTGCGGCAGAATGATGCCGCAGCTTGCGCAGAACTTCGCGCCCTCAATGTTCTCGGTGTCGCAACTTTCGCATCGCATGCCGCGGGCAGTGTCCCGCGAAGGGCCTCAGCCTGCAATGACAGCTTATGGCGCAGCTGGTGGTTCGCTGGGCGCACGTGCTGCCGGAGGCGGCCACGGCAATTCCAGGTGCTGGCGGGTCTTGCGATCGAGCACGCGCGCCCGGTTCGCGCGGCGAATGATCGGCACCAGCACGCGTGCGTCGGTCGTCAGACCTTTCTCGAGCGACGGATCGTCCGAGTCGCTGCCCAGTAGCGGAAAGTCGAAACGTACACGCTCGACGAGTTCGGGCCCCAAGAACAACTCGACTGCGAAACGTCCCACGCGCCGGGGCGTCAATACAGGCTCGGTCTGCGAGCGATCCTCCTGAGCCAGCAGCTCGAGTGCTCCGCGATGGAACGAGAGGTGGTACTCGACTTGTTCGTGCGTGCGTTGAGCAGGCGGATCCGGAGGATCCGTGTTGCCGACGAGGGTCACCGTCTCGGGTGGCGGCGTGGGGGCGCGCTCGACCTCGGTCGGAGGCGCAGACTCCTCGAGCGGCACGGAGATGCGGGGCAAACTACCAAAGTTGGGCGCCTCGCCCGAACAACCGAAGACCAGCGCTCCGAGCATCAAGCCCAAAGACTTTTTCTTGGCATGCAACTGTCAGCTCTCGATCTGCGTGGCGCGTGCGGCCAGTTCGGCAAGAAGCGGATCCTGCTCCAGTTGGGCTGCCAAAACCTGGCGCATCGCGTCGATGAGCGCTGGGTCGAGCGTCGAAAGATAGGGCGCCAAAGCGCGCTCGACCTGGAGATCGAGGAAAGCCTGTGCCGCAAGTTCTCCATTGCGCAAGCGCCCATGGTCGCTCGAACCGGACGGCACGACGCCCGAAGCATCGGGCAGCGCGACCGCTGCGTCGAGCTCGGCGTCGAGCTCGGCGTCCTCTTGATCGAAGGCGGCCTCGTCCGCTGCACTCCGCTTGGCTACCATCCCTCGAGGTTAACCCTGCCCAGGGGGGATGCAACCCATCTGCAGGCCTCAGAACACGCCGCGCATTTGCAGACCACTTCCGCCGGCGACGCTCAGCGCATCCAAGGTGAATCGTGCACCCAGAGCGTCTGCCCGGACCCAGAGAGCTTCGCTGTCCAGGATGCCGATCACAGTCAAGGTCGCACCGACCATTTGACCGATACCAAGCCCCGACAGCACCGCCAACGTCGCCGCTTCGTCGACGGTCTTCTGCTGACAAGCCACAGCGCCTGCTGCGCTCGGATCAAACGGGCAACTGAAATCCCGCTGCGCAAGCGCGAGCCAAGGTCCCAAGAGCGGAACGGCGACTGCGCCCAGGCCTTGCTCGAAATTCTGGCTGGCCCCGTAACCGATCGAGATGCCGTACATCGTTCCAAATGTGACGAGCCCACCCACCATGAGACCGGTGTTCATCTTCTGCTCGAGAACGTAGCCATCGGGCGGGGGACCATCGCCGTAAACGGGGAGGGCGATGGGGCGAAAGCCAAGCGACTCGACCGGCGGCGCAGCACCCGGCGGCGCAGCACCCGGCGGCGCGAGCGCAGGTTGGGGTGTTGGGCGACGCGGAGAGGCGGGAGCGGGTCGTGTGGGCTGAGCCGGAGGCCGCGGCTGGCCGGGACGTGGGGCCGGGGCGCGCGGGACCGGCGCACTCGGGCGGGGCGTCGGGACTGTCGGGCGCGGCACGGTCGGTGTCGGGCGCGGCGCGGTCGGTGCCGGGCGCGGCGAAGTCGGTGCCGGGCGGGGCGAAGTCGGTGCCGGGCGCGGCGCGGGGGTAGGCGGCGCTGGGTCTGGGTCGTCTTCGGGGAAAGCGGCGCTCGGTTGGGCGAGCGCGATCGACGGAACGAGAGCGAGGCACACACCCGCGCCAACCAACCAGACCAACGGTCGCACCGATCCTGCCCCGACTCCGCGCATGTTAGTTAGGTGTAGCGCACCAACGCGCACCGAACCAATCGGCTCAGAGTCCGAACCACTCGCGTGGCGCCAGCGTCTCGCTGGCCCGCCGAACCTCGAAGTAGAGCTCGCCGAGCCCACCTCGTGTTCCGACTACGCCGAGACGGGCTCCGGCCGGCACGTCCTCACCTACCCGCACGTCGAGACTCGAAAGGCCCGCGCTGACCGTAAAGTAGCCGTCACCGTGATCGACGATGACCGTCCGGCCGTACTCGGCGTAGTCGCTTGCGTAAGCGATACGACCTGCAAATACAGCGCGCACGGGCGTCCCCACTTGGGCGCGCAGGACCAAGCCGAGTCCCGCGGCGAAAGGCCGTCGCACTTCTTCGACTTCGGCGCGACCGGGCACCGGAAACGACAGGTGCCCCCGCATGGAGGCAAAACTGTCGCCCGTCTCGAGGCTGGCGCTCGCGCTGTAGATGGCCGTGTGATCCGGCGCTCGACTGGTGGCCGAAAAGGCCTGCTCGAACGCACGCTCACGCTCCTGCTGCGAGAGCAAGGCAGCGCGCGCGCGACCGGCAGCTTCTTTCTCGGCCTCCAGTGGGACCCTGCGCTCGCGGAGCAGCGAAATCTGGCGATCGACGCCCTTTTGCTCTTTCGACAGCTCGCGCACGCGTTTCATGTCCGTGAGCAAGCCCTGGCGCAGACGCTCCAGGCGTACGGCATGCTCGAAGAAGTCGCCTTGTGGCATGGCGCGCGAAAGGCGGTAGTACGCGCGGCCGCGAGCCACGATGCGACCCTTCATTCGTTCGAGCTCGCTGCTGTCTTTGAGCAAGGTGCGCTCGAGCGAATGCTCTCGCTTGCGCATCGCTTCGATTCGCTTTTCGACGGCACCGATGTCGAGGCTATTCTCGACCGCTTCGCCGTGACCACTGGCAGCCACCAGCAAACAAAAAAGAGCGCCGCCCACGGAGCCGAGGACACGGGCCCGTCGCTTCACGCGAAGCTCCCGATCAACCGCCTGAGGCTGGCGTAAGCACCGAGCGCGCCGATGCCGGCCCCCAATGCGACCAAGCCAAAACACGCGCTGAACGGCAGAAAACGGGGCGTAATGCCGAGTAAAGTACCGAGAGCGCCATCGAAGGCATCGCGCAAGATCAGATAGAGCACGCCAAGAAGCAACACGGCCGAGAGCGCACCCAGCCCGCCTTGGGCCGCACCTTCGAGCACGAACGGACCCCGCACGTAGCTGTCGGTCGCGCCCACCATCTTGAGCACCTCGACTTCGCTTCGCCTACGGCTGAGCGCCATGCGCATCGTCGAGCCTACGACACTCAGCACTGCGGCCAGCACCACCGCAAGCAACACCAGCGCTGCTGCAACGCCCCCGGAAAGCAATTCGTTGAGTCGTTCACCCCAAGCCTTGTAGGTCTCGACCGACTCGACCGCAGGCAGGGCCTTGAGCTGCATGCTCAACTTTTCGAGCCTGACGACAGCGCTTTCGTCCTGAAGCGTCACTTCGAGCGAGGAAGGGAAGGCTTCACTGGGCAAGGCGGACAGCGCTTCGTCGGTGCTCGACGAGACCACTTCGGCGCGTGCTTGCTCTGAAGAGACGTACTCGACGCGCACCACACCGTCTGTCGAAAGCAGAGCTTGACGAACGGCTTGCACGGTTTCGACGTCGACACTGGGGCGCAAGTAGACCGAAGCGCGGCCGCTTTGGGACCACCTGTCACGCACGTTGTCGATGTTGACTGCAAGAAGCAGGGTGGCGGCGAGACAGACGAAGGCCACGGCAACGCTGAACACGCTGAGCAAGTGGAGCTTCGAGTCGGCAAGGGCGGCTCGGTAGGCGCGTTCGATCATGATGCTACCCGCAGTCGCGCGACGGCCGCATCGTCGTTGAGGCCCGCACTCACATCGGTGGTGCGCCCCTCGTCCAGTACGACCACGCGGCGTGGCCGCACGTCGAGCAAGGTTCGATCATGGGTGGCGAAGAGCACCGTCACCCCCGTTTCATGGATGTCTTCGAACAGGCCGAGCACGTCGACCGCCAGCTGCGGGTCGAGGTTGCCCGTGGGTTCGTCGGCCAAAATCAGGGCAGGTTCGGCCACGATCGCTCGCGCAATAGCCACCCGCTGCTGCTCGCCGCCGCTCAGCGAGCGGGCGCGGTCCTCACCGCGACCGGAGAGACCCACGCGTTCGAGCGCTTCTCCGACGCGGCGACGCACGATGCGCGAAGGGACGCTCAGCACTTCCAGAGCGATGGCGACGTTCTGCGCAACGGTCCAGTTCTCGACCAGCTTGAAGTCCTGGAACACGACACCGATGTTGCGGCGCAGATAGGGAACGGAGTCGCGGGCGAGGCGGCAAACGTCCCGTCCCAGGAAAAGGATGCGACCTTGATCGACCTGCTCCGCGGCGTAGATCATGCGCAAGAGGGTGCTCTTGCCGGCGCCGGACGGGCCGGTGATGAACACGAACTCGCCGCGCGAGATACTGAGGCTGAGGCCCTTGAGGACGGGAATGTCGGCCCGGTAGGCCTTGTGCACATCCTCGAACACCAAAATGTCTTTGTGCGCGGCACTGGGATCGAAGCGCTGATCGCCGCGGAGCGCAGGCCGAAAAGGCTGCGGCCGCTCGGTGCCGACGACCTCGGACCCGCTACCGGAGCTGGGGGCTGCCCAGGGCGCTCCCAGGCTGAGACTCGAACCACTGTGCATACGGTGGGGCTATCAGGGGAGTTGGAAATCGACCAAGTTTTCTGCGGGCAGCGGACGCTTGCAGGTCATGACGCGGGTCTGGTCTAATCTGTCCCCGCGGGCCGAGTGTCGACCCGCGCACGACGCCGGGCAGATGGGGCCACAGCGGCACGAAGTGGGTTTGGGGAAGGATTTCAGATGAACGACATCGTCGAATCGGCGCGCTCCGCCAGACAAAAGCTCGCGGCAGCGCTCGCTCTGCTTCAAACTCGGGAAGCAGGCGACGTCCTCGACACAGTGGCCGAACCTGTAGCTCGCGCCATGGGAGCCCTCCACGGCATCGAGGCTTCGAACGGTCAGAGCCTGGCAACAGGGGGGCCCGGAGCTCTCGACGCCGTGCGACAAGCGCTCGCCGCGCTGCAGGCCGTACCGGAAAATCCGACCCTCGATCAGGCGTCGGCCGAAGTTGCGAGTTCTCTCGGCTTGGTGCACCTGTTGGCGCAACGCGCTGCCGCAGCCGTTGCCCAGCCGGTCCAGCCTTCCCGGCCGCCGGTCCCGCGCCCCAACAGCTCGCGTCCCCCCGCAGGTTTTTCTGGCAGCCTCGCGCCGTCGATCCCCGCCGCTCCGGCGGCTCCCAACTTTGCCAAGACGACTCCTTCGGTAGCGCCGCCACCAGAACCCTTGTTCGCCAAGACGGCACCTTCAGTGACGCCGTCGATGGGTCAGAAGCCAGTTTCCTCGGTCCTGCCCGCACCACCGGGCGCAGGAGCGTTCGACAAAACGGCCATGGCCTCGCGCTCGCCCGTCGCCCACCTCGATCACACGCAGCCCGCGCGTCCTGCCATTGACGCGCCCGCTCCGGCGCCCGTCATCCACAGGCCGGCCGCCGACCGTCAGGCGACTTCGGGATCGATGGACTCCAAGCATGCGCCTGCACCATCGGTCGGTCCGGACCAAGGCGCGCTGATCGTCGAGGCCAATTTGGGAGCCCACAGCCCCACGAACTTCTACAAGGGGCTGAGCGGCAACGACGTCGTGGCGGACGGCGGGTTGTTCGTCGCCACCTACAAGATCCCGCCCATCGGTACGCCCATTTGGCTCAGAGTCACCATGCCGGGCGGCTACGATTTCGAGGCTGGGGGCGAAGTGCGCTGGTCACGAGAGAGCGGCGCAGGCGACGCGCCGCCGGGATTCGGGGCGTCTCTCCAGGCCTTGAGCCAAGAGGCCAAGCAGCTCATCCACCGCTACGTGAGAAACCGCGAACCACTGTTTCACGACGACCTGTGATGCCCGCGGGGGTCGCTCAAAACTTTCCCTGACGGGTCATTTCCCGCTAGGGCCGAGCGATGCGACCTTCCGCTCCTCCCGCTTTTCGACTCGAGACCGAGGGCAGCCCGTTCCGAAACGTTCTGTCGGCATCCGGCGTGCTCTTGGCCGCCGCACTGCTCACTGGCTGCCCGACGCCGCCCACGCCAAAGCAGAAGGCCAACGAAGCCGCTGACGAACTGAACGATGCAGCTCGCTGGGGTCGCCTGGACGTGGCCGCAGGGCGCTCCGCCCCGAAGGAGCGCGACGCGTTCTTGAAGCGTCACGCCGGTTGGAACAACGGCCTCCGCATCGTCGACACCGAGTTGGCGGGTCTGTCGCTCGACGATCCGGTTCACGCTACCGTACGCGTCGATGTCTCGTGGCTGTTCGACGACGACACGACCTTGCGTGTCACGCGGCTCGAGCAAAAGTGGAGCGACGCGGAAGGCAACTGGGTGATGGAAAGCGAGAAGCGCATCGGCGGTGCGCTTGGCTTGTTCGGCGAAAAGATCGATCGCGGCGACAAGAAGAAGGATACCCACTTCCCGACACGCACGATCCGTTGAGGCGCGCCGCCCAGCGAGACCCATGGGGCCGCACGCAGCGCTACCTCAACTCGGCGATCGATTCACTTGCCTTTGCGTTCGGCGCGAACGGCGAGAGCGCGACGAGCCAGGCGCTCCTTCTTCTCGGTCTGAGCACGGCGCTGACGCATCTTCTTGCTGGCGCGACTGTCGAAACGACCCATGGACTTGATCTCCTTGAAGGGCACCGGCGACGAGCACGGTGCAACGAGCGGACAACGATTGGACTCCGAATCGGAGCCCGGGGGGCCGCTGACCTAGCCCGAAACGGGAACGAAGGCCAGAAGGCTAGAAGTCGAGCAACCAGTCTCTCGAGATTCAGCCGCTCGAGGATTCAGCCGCTCGAGGCGTCGTCGAGCGCGTTGTCCCGTTCGCGTACTTCCAGACGATACCGGCTGTTCACCGTCTCGATGTAAAAGACGTCCTTCTGGGCCAGACGCAGCACGCGTTTGACGGCGGTCGTCACGTACTCGTGCATGCCGTCGGCGAACTCGATGACGATGACCGAGCCTTTGCGCGGTGCCCGGACCAAGCGACCTGTGACAGCGCGTGAACCACGCCCGAGCTTGCGGAGAACGACCTGCACGCTGTCCACTCTAGCAACGCCGCTAGCGAGGTCCAACCCTCCTAGCTCATCGAAATCTTCTGGCTCCCAACTCTCCACTGAACACTCCTTGAGGGGCGCGCCGGCCAATCCCCATTCCGTCGCCCCCACAGGGTCGTTCGGGACCTCCGGCAACCGAACCCAAGCGCATCCCCTGCGCACCTGGCGGTTCTTCTGCCTCTTTGGAGAAACGGTTGGGCCGAGCCAGACCTGAGGGGCTTTGATGGGGGTGGCCCAGCGTGAGCCGATGTAGGCGCGACTCAGGGCGCGGAAACGCCAGGTCGACCTCGCGCCGCAAAGTAGGCGCGCAGTACGTCACGAGCCAAGTCGGTTCCCTTGATGTGCCACTCGGGCGTGTTCACGACCAAGGCGGCGACGGCGATCTCGGGGTTTTCTGCGGGCGCAAAGGCCACAAGCCAAGTGTAGTGCCGATTCTCGGCATGGTTGGTCAGGGTGCCCGTCTTGCCGGCAACAGCGATGTCGGGAAGGAACGAGCGACCCCGGGCATCGTGAAACGCCTTGAAAGCGGAGCCGCCCGAAACGGTATGCAGCATCATTTGGGTGAGCTCGTCGGCCGTTTCCTTCTTGATGGCGCGACGCAGGACCACCGGTTCGTCGGGCGCCGTCCACAGCGTCTCCTTGCCGGAGTTGACCGAGCGCACGATGCGCGGCTTGAGGGTCACACCACCATTGGCCACCGTTTGCGCGATCAAAGCAGCTTCCAGTGGCGACATGGTCGTATTCCAGAAGCCGGCCGCGGTGCGGGCAAACTCGAGCGGGTCGTCGGGCACCTCGATGAGCGAAACTTCGCTATCGATGACGAAGGGCACCTTGGCGCCAAAGCCAAAGGCGCCGCCCATCTGCGTCAGGTCCTCGGGAGTCAGATGCTTCTGAGCCAGGCGACCGAATACGACGTTCAAGCTGCGACCGAGTGCGATGCCCAGCGTCGCGCACCATTTGTCCCGCTCCGCGTCTTCACGCAGTTCATCAGCTGAAATCGCGCTCTTGCCACCGCGGTAGCACTGCTCCGTGCGGTGCGTCAGGCCCGCTTTTTCGACCAGAGCGGCGCTAGTCACGATCTTGAAGACGCTGGCTGCCGGCGCCTCGGCGCGCAGATTGACGTCGAACTGTTCGCCGTCACTTTTGTGGCTCGCGTAGGCGATCAGTCGACCGGTCTTGGGCTCGATGGCGACGACGCCGGCCTCGGGCACGCGATACTTGCGCATCGTGCGCTCGGCCACGCGTTGCACGACTGGATCGAGAGTCAGCTCGACGGTGCGGCCGCCGGACAACGGCGACGTGACACGCCCCGGTCGAACGTCGAGCCGTAGCAGATCGAGTCCGGCGAGCGACGCTACGGCGGGGGGCTGGGCCGAGCGAGTACTCTTGGCCAGCGGATTCTGGAGGTCGACGGTGCCTCGCACCACCGGCACGAGTGCAGCGATCAACCCGGCTGCAGCGCCGATGCCCACCCAGCGGCTGAGACTCATGGTCCGAGCCCTACGTCGACTGGGCCTTTCGGGCCAAAAAACTGGCTCTCGGCAGGGGCCGGGCTAAGCTTTTGCCTTGGACTCACGCCCAGCCCAGCCACCCGTCGCCGCTTCGTGGGGAGAACAAAAGACGCGGTCGCTATCCATCGACGATCAGGCTCTCTTGTTGCGCCTTTCTGGACCCCACCTCGCGGTGCTTCGCGAAGTGGCGCTGCACAGCAATGCTCACGTCAGCTTGCGCGGCAACACCATCCAGATTGGGGGCGAGCAAGACGACGTCGAAGTCGCGTATCAGTTCCTCGAAGGAGCCGCTGGGCTTCTCTCTGCGGGCGTCGACGTCAGCGTGGCCGACGTTTCGCATTCGATTCGCGGACTACGCAAAGATCCGGATCGCTCGCTGATGGATTTGCTCGACCAGGTGATCCTCGTCACCCCTCGCCGCAAGCCCGTCGCGCCCAAGACGGCCGCGCAGCGCGCGTACATCTCGGCAATCCGCACTCACGACCTGACGTTCGGCATTGGACCGGCCGGCACGGGCAAGACCTACTTGGCCATGGCCATGGCTGCCGCGGCGCTCGTGCAGCGCCGCGTGAAACGTATCGTGCTGACTCGCCCAGCCGTGGAGGCCGGCGAGCGCTTGGGCTTTTTGCCGGGTGACTTGGCAGAGAAGGTCAACCCCTACCTGCGTCCGCTCTACGACGCGCTGAACGATATGCTGGAGTTCGAGAAGATCCAGACGCTGCGAGCCAAAGGAGAGATCGAGGTAGCGCCGCTCGCCTTCATGCGCGGGCGCACGCTAACCGACGCATTCGTCGTCTTGGACGAAGCTCAAAACGCGACCACCGATCAGATGCGGATGTTCCTGACGCGGCTCGGGCACGGCTCCACGGCAGTGGTCACGGGCGACGTCACCCAGAGCGATTTGCCACGTGGCTCGCGTAGCGGTCTGCGCGAAGCGCGCGAGATCTTGGAGGGAGTCTCGGGTATCGCCTTTTCCGAGTTCAGCGACGTCGACGTCGTGCGTCACCCGTTGGTGCAGCGCATCGTGGTCGCCTACGACCGCCACGATGCGGAGCACGAACGCCGCAGCTGAGTTCGAACGCCGAGCTTTCAGCTCTTTTTTGCGGCGATATTCAGCTTGATCAGGACTTCGTCTTTGATCAGATCGTCGGGCATCCCGGGATAGACGATTCCAAAGTCTTTGCGATTGATGGCGAACTCCGCCTTCACGTCAACGGCCGCTGCGCTTGCCTTGATAGTCGCAGGAAAGCTGATCGACTTCTTCTCGCCGTGGAGGGTCAGGTTGCCGGTGACCGTGTGCGAAGCGCCGTCTTTGCCGCCCGCCGCGATGCTGGTCGACTCGAACGTGGCCGCCGGGAACTTGGCGGCATCGAGCAGATCGGGGCTCAGCAAGTGACCCTGGAGCTTGACGGGCTCGACCTCGAGCGACGCAATCTTGGCTTCGAAGTCGACCCTGCCCTTGGTCAGATCCTCACCGAGCAGCGCGATCGTTCCACTGAATTCCTTGAACTTGCCTTCGTGCTTGGCGGTCACCTTGGCGCCCGTGAAGTCGAAGCTCGAGTCGGCTGCGGAGAACACGTATTTGCTAGCACTCGTCGGCGCAGGTGCGGCAGCGGCGGCGACAGGCGCGCTCGCTTCCACCTTCGTCTTGCCCGCGGCAGGGTCGTTGTCGCAGCCGGTTGCCAAAAGAAGCGCAACTGCGCTGACCAAAATGAGATTCTTCATGAAAATCTGTTCCTTGCTCGGGCAGGCGGATTTTCGCGCGCCACGGAGGAGAGGGTGCTTCGTGCCTGCCACGAAGGCAATGCGCCATTCTGGAACAGATTGATGCGCTTTTGGCAACTATGCTCTGTCAGTAGCAGTCGGGAGTGGCGTCAGCTCCGGGGCAGGCACCGTCCACCTTGGGCTGACTGACTTCGCAGAAGCCCGGGTCGATTCCCGAGAAGACGTTGTCGCTGCGCAGGTTTGGACCAGCAGTCCCGGCATCCCAGCCGCTAATGATGCCGCCGCCGGCCGAGTCGGCAAAAGTCGAACGCTGGATGAACTCGTCGGCGGGCTTCCAATCGGTGATGAACAATGCCGCGTAGGTCGAGGCGTTGCCGCAGCCGAAACCGTTGGCCTGGGAGTCGGCGCCTGCATACTCGATGGTCACGTAGTCCATCACATTTCCCTCGGCCGGCCCGCCGCCCCAGTCGATGCCAACCCAATCACCTGCCACAGGCTCGTCTGCGGCCGAAGTAAAGACGATGGGCGCAGCGGCCGTACCCCGCGCGATCACGCGCACTGGATAGAAGAACGAAGGATCGACGGTCGCTGCCGACGAACCGAGTGCGAGACGGAATCGCGCGTCGCTGCCGTCGACACCGCGACTGAATTCAACACGCACACCCGCCTCGAGCTCGAGCGTGATCGGCTCTTCGTCGAGCGGCTCGATCTGCAGATCGGACTGCAAGCGGTAGGGCACGCCGCGCTCGTGAAAAGTGATGTCGTTGGGGTAGCGCTGGTCGCCATCGATAAAGATCGCATCTACGGCGTTTCCGCTATATTTGCCGGGCGGGATCGTCGAAATGCCGCCCGGGGTGGTCACGATCGGAAAGAGCGTGGGCGCGTCGCCACTGGCGCCCTCGGCCCCTGCACCCTCGATTTCCAAACCTTCCGAGTCGCTCGTGAAACCGCTGTTGCGCTGGAGATGCACGGCCACACCGGATGAGTCGGTGATGCGCGTATCGACGACGCGCAGGTTCTGGCGCAGCGGCAGTTCGTCGTTCGATGCCGTGACGATCGCTCCGTTGGCGTTGGCCCCGGCCACGCTGCCGCCTCGCTCCAAAACAGCCCCCGTCAGGTCCAAGGTGCCCGTGGCATCGACCCACAAGCTCTTCCAGTACGTGCCCGCCGCTGCGGAGGTAAACGTCACCGGCCGCGTCGCTGCTGCCGACCGCTGCCCCAGCGCGACCAGTCCACTGGGCTCACCCACCGAGTCGCCAATCTCGAGTGTAACTCCTTCGGCCAGTACGACGACGGCGCAGGCTTCGACAGTCACGGTCGCGCCGCGAATCGACGTATCCTGACGAACGTAGTGGGGACTGTCGGCAGCCGACCAAGTCTCGTCGGTTTCGATGAGCCACTCGGTGTGCTCCGTACCTGCGCCCGTGGGCTCGGGGCAGGCGGCTGGAGCAGCACCACCCGCGCCGCCCTCATCCGCATCGGACTTGCCATCTCCGTCGGGCGCCGCTTCTCCTCCGCAAGCGAGAAAGAGGCCCAAGGCAGTGGCGACGAAGCTGGAATTTCGGATGATTTGCATGGGTCGTACCTCCGCTCCCCCCAGGGAACGGCAACGCCAAGAGTAAGACTCGACTTTGGCCACGCGCAAACGGGCGCGCCATGCCCGAGCGGCAGGCTCTCTCTTACCGGCCTTCGGCTTTCGTGATAGCCAGCGTCCGCTATGTCGGAAATCATCGCAGTTCAAGCACGAGAAATTCTGGATTCACGCGGTAACCCCACCATCGAGGTGGAGGTCCAAACGGACAGCGGCTTCGGTCGTGCTGCCGTTCCGAGCGGCGCCTCGACCGGTGAGTACGAAGCCGTGGAGCTGCGAGACGGCGACAAGGGTCGCTACCTCGGTAAGGGCGTGCTCAAGGCCGTCGAGAACGTCAATGACAAGCTCGGACCGGCAGTGCTCGGCCTCGATGCACTCGACCAGCCGATGATCGACGCTCGCCTGATCGAGCTCGATGGCACCAAGAACAAGGGCAAGCTCGGTGCCAACGCCATCCTGGGCGTGTCGATGGCCGTCGCTCGCGCAGCTGCCGACGCCGTCGGCGTGCCGCTCTGGCGCTACCTCGGTGGCATTCAGGCGCGCGTGCTGCCGACGCCGCTCATGAACGTGATCAACGGCGGCGCTCACGCCGACAGCGGTCTCGAAATTCAAGAGTTCATGATCGTGCCGCACGGCTTCGACAAGTTCTCCGAGGCGCTCCGCGCCGGCACCGAAATCTTCCACGCGCTCAAGAAGATTCTGGCCAAAGACGGCTTCACGACCTCGGTCGGTGACGAAGGCGGCTTTGCTCCCAAGCTGGCCAAGAACGAGGAGGCTCTGCAGAAGATCCTCTCGGCCATCGAGGCAGCGGGCTACCAGCCGGGCAAGCAGGTCAGCTTGGCTCTGGACTGCGCAGCCAGCGAGTTCTGCGGCGAAGATGGCCGCTACACCTTCGACGGCAAGGCCATCACCACCGCAGAGCTCGTCGACATCTACGCGGAGCTCAGCAAGAAGTACCCGATCATCAGCATCGAGGACGGCCTGGACGAGAACGACTGGGACGGCTGGAAACTCCTCACCGACAAGATCGGCAAGGACATTCAGCTCGTCGGCGACGATCTGTTCGTGACCAACATCGAGCGCTTGGCCACCGGTATCGAGAAGGGCATTGCCAACTCGATCTTGATCAAGCTGAACCAGATTGGCACCGTCACCGAGACGCTGGACGCCATCACCTTGGCCCACAAGAACAACTACACTTCGATTAGCTCGCACCGCTCGGGTGAGACCAGCGATACGTTCATCGCCGACCTCGCGGTCGCGACGAACTGCGGTCAAATCAAGACGGGCAGCTTGAGCCGCACCGATCGTATCGCCAAGTACAACCAACTGCTTCGTATCGCAGAGCAGCTGGACACCAACCAGGTGTTCGCGGGCACCAACGCCTTCAAGCAGAAGCGCTGAGTCCGGGTCGGACCCTCCATGAAGAAGCCCTGGTCCTTCGGGATCGGGGTTTCTTTTTGTGCGGCGCTCCGCAATGCCCGGCCCGACCAACCCATCGGGTCCTCAACGCTTCTTGGCCAGACCCAGTACCGTCAACGGCTGCTGGCTCGTTTCGAACTCGACCTCGTCGCCCAGGCGCACGGGCAGAGCGCGGTAGGGCCCGTCCAAGTAAACGCGCGCTTGGTGCATCTTGCTGTGGGCTCGCACGCTCCCGGTCGCGCTCACCAGCTCTTTCGTCAGCTGGTAGCGTTTGCCGCCCCCCAGGTAGGGCTCACGCACGACCATTTGCAGCTGCCGGGAGCTGAACGGCATGATGCGGCCGCCGGCCGAGCGCAGCGCGCCAGTCGAGCCAGCCGCCGTGCCGACCCAGAAGCCGCTGGAGCGCTGCTCTTCTTTCTTGCGGGCAAGCTGGAGGATGTAGTTCGAGGTCGCCGCCGGCTCGGCATGACAGAACAACGCTTCGTTGAGGACGCGCTCGGAGCGCAACTGCCCGTTGATGCGCACGGCCATGCGCGACAGCTGCACTGCGCCAAGCTTGCCTTCCATGGCCTGGGCGAGCATCCGCTCGAGCGCCTGGCCTTTGGCGCCACAGAAAAAGCCGACGCTGTAGCGAGGCGCGCTGTTGACGCCCAAGATGGGTACGCCGGAGACGCAGTGCGAAGCGGCCAAGAGCGTTCCATCGCCACCGACGCTCACCACCAACTCGGCTCCGCGCGTGTCGAACAGCGCATGGGAGCCGTGCAAGATCAGCACCTCGGCGCCGAGCCGCGATAGCGCCGCTTCGACTCGTTCGAGCGTGCGCACGTGGTCTTCGTGAGCCGGTCGCCACTTCTTGACCGTAGCATCGCCATTCTTGAGCAGCAGGCGCGCGCGCTGATCGACTTCACCGTCCTCGAGCCGAGCCATGCTGGAGCGCTTGGCGACGACGATGACCCGCGGCTTGGTCGGTGCGGCGATCCGCGTTCTGTCGCTCTTCATGGGAGGGTCTCCTGGAGACGACGCAGGCAAAGCTCGGTCTTGGCGTCGGCCAAACGACCCTGCCGCGCTGCCTGCAGAGCAACACCCAGCGGCACGGCGACCAAACTCCCTATGGCTTCGAGGGGCGAGCCGTCGAGGCCGGGCTCCTGTCGCAAATCGGGGCGTACGCACGCGCGAAAATAGAAGTGTCTTTCGGCGATCACGCCTGGACAGGGAAAGCTGCTCGGCCCGAGTTCGACCAAGTCCCCGTCGGCTACCGTAAAGCCCGTCTCTTCTAGCAGTTCGCGACGAGCGGCCGCGACCAGGCCCGCTTCCGAGACTTCGTCGGGCTCGACCAACCCAGCCGGTAGCTCCCACAGAGCTCGGTTTTGGGGCTCGGGTCGCACAGAACGCGAGGAATCCCGCAGAGCCAGCGGCGGCCGCAGCGCACTCCGCAGCACCACAAACAACTCACGACCTGAGTCTCGGCTGTCGCGCCAAAAATAAGGCGCCACCACCACGGCATCGAGCGCTTTGCGATCGACTTCGTCGTAAACAAAGTCTTCGCCAGCGGTACTTTCTGCGCCCAACACGCGGAGCAACCGGGAAACGCGCCGCAAGAATCCGGCTGCAGGGGGCGACCTGTCTTCGACGAGCTCGAGCTCGTGGAAGGGCGGTTCGGGCAGCTCGGAAAGCTCGGGAACTCGATTGGGTTGGGGCATGCGTGGCGTGCCTATGTTGCCCAGGACCCGCAGAAAAGACTACACCCCAGGGCTAGGGAGGGATGACGGAGTGAAACGAGTCGGGCTGGGGTGGTCGTTGTTGGTGGCAGGTGCTGCGTGTGGTTGCGGGGCAGCCACCGGTTTCGGGAGCGGCTTTGCCGAAGGCTGGCTCTGGGATCGGGGCGCCGCCGCCAAGAGCGTGATGCAGCGGCTGGTGGGCAAGAGTGGGCCTGTCGAAGTGAGCGCAGCGGTCGGCGTGACCGGGCATGGTCTGGTGGGCCGCCGTCTACCCAATGGACCACTCTGGACCTACGAAGGTGAGGTCGACGTGTTGCCGAGCCTCGTCGGCGACGTGGTCGGTTTCTCCGGCGGCGACAAGGTCACGCTGCTCGACGTCTCGACTGGCAAGGTACGCTTCACGATCGAGTCGGGCGGTCGACGCCTCGAAGGCATGGGCTACGACGGCCAGTCGAGCGTTCTGCTTTTGGTCGACAAGAACGATGCGCGCCCCGATCAGGTAGCCGTTGTCGGCGAACACGGTCAGCTGCGCTTTTCGGCCACGACCCTCGAACACATCGGCACGCCGGCAGCGGTCGCGGGTCTGGGCTTCGTGCCTTGGAGTCATCAGTACGTTTCGATCTTCGACCTGGCCACCGGTGAGAACCTCGGACGCATCTTGGTCCGCGACTCCGTCAACCGCGCCGAAATCCACGAAAAAAGCCTGCTCTTCTTCGGGCAAGGCGTGCTCCCACTGTCGACCGCGCTCGCGGAAAACCCGGGGTTACCCTCACTGCGATTGCCGAAGCTGCAGCTACCCGGCGAGCCGCGTTGGCCCGTCGACGGCTCCAAGCCGCGACCCGCCCGCGCGCAATCCGTCGGCCTCTACGCTCATCCAACGGGAAGTGGGCCGCACCTCTCGCTGTCGACCGGAGCTTTCGCGTCCACGTACTTCGAAATCGCTCTCGGCATGGAGGCCAGCGGCGCGGCGGTGCGCTGGGCGACGCACTTCGAACGCTCGATCGTCGGCGCCGACGCTGGCGCAGACGCCCTCGACGTTTGCCTGGAGGATGGGTCGCTGTGGCAAGTGGGCATGAAAGGCGGCAGCAAGTCGCCTTCGGGATCGCTCGAGACGCGCTTGCGCGCCTGCGTCCTACGCGGACCCGCCCACGGGGGCGAGCGCGGCACACCCCTGGGCATCGAGGCCCAGATCCTCGAAACCGTGAACGAAACGGGCCCCGACATGGCCGCCATGCACGCGCTGCTCGTCGACGATCTGAGTCGCCGCAGCGGCGAAGCCTCGACGGCAGCGCTGCTTGCCATCGCACAGAATCCGCTCAGCTCCACACCGGTCGTCGACCGCGCGAGCCGCGCGCTCGCCAGCCGAACGCAAGGCGCCGAGGCGCTGATCCGATCCTTGGAGGAATCGGCGCCCGAGCTGCCGCAACCGACCCCACCGCTCGACCCGCCAAGCGTCGGACCTGCGGGCAAGGCAGACCGCGGCAAGCTGCCCGCGGTCAAGCCGCCCACCGCTCAGCAGCCCGCCGCCCAGCAGCCCACCACCCAGCAGCCCACCGCCACTCCGCTTGGCGACAAGCCCACCGAGCCGCCTGTCGTACGACCGCCGGCTCTCGAGTCCTACGCCGAGCGTCGCCAGACCAAGCGCTCACCGCCCATCATCGCGCTCGCCCAAGCGCTCACCGCCATGGGGGACAAGCGCGCAGCCACGCCGCTGGCGCGCCACTTGCTCGCGCCTGCGCTTTCGGCCGAACAAGCGACGGCTTTGCTCGACGCTCTCGACGCCCTGGGCGGAGCCGAGCAGTGCGCGCTCATGCTCGAATTTTTTGGCGCTTACCGCGCCGCCGGAGGCGAGCGTGAGTTCGTGACGGCGCTCGCGCGGGCCGGGGCCTTCGTCGACAAGAAAGGCACGCCTGAGCAGCGCGCCATCGTCCTCAAGGCGGCCAGTGACTCGCTCACGCATCCCGACTTACGGAAGAAGCTCGCTGAGCTCTTGGCCAACAAGACAGAAAAGTAGAGGTTACGTTCCGCCGCTGCCTTACGTCTGCAGTCGCGCCTCCCGACGCTCGTGCTAGATCCGTCCAACCATGGCGCAAGCAGATATCCCAGCCGATCTCGAAGGAGCGCTCGAGGCTCTCGAGCAGAGCTACCAGGGCCCGCTCGCCATCAACAACCTGGAAAGCGCCGCACTGCCCAACCGGCGCGCCGTGATCGAAGCCTTTTCACGCATCGCGTCTTCGATCTATTTGGGCTTCTATTCGCAGAAGCCGCTCAGCCCGAGCAATCTACGCGAATCGCTGCGCGAGCAGGTTGTTCCGGCCTACCGCACACTGCTGGAGCAGATCAATCGCGCCGTCACCTACGAGGCCCGCTACCACTCGCAGAGGCGCCCGGAAGACTTCACGCATCAAGCGACAATGCAGATCTTTCGCTGCTTGCCGACGCTGCGTACGTTGCTCAACGACGACGCCGTGGCGGCCTTCGAGAACGACCTGGCCGCGCGCAGCGTCGAAGAAGTCGTCTTCAGCTACCCCACGTTGGCTGCTATCACCGCGCACCGCGTCGCTCACCTGCTCTACAAGCAAGGCGTGCCGATGATCCCGCGCATCATCGCGGAGCACGCGCACAGCCAGACGGGCATCGACATCCACCCGGGCGCCCGCATCGGCCATCGCTTTTTCATCGACCACGGCACCGGGGTGGTGATCGGCGAAACGACCGAAATTGGCGACGACGTCAAGCTCTACCAGGGCGTCACCTTGGGCGCGCTCAGTAGCCAACGGAGCCACCCCGAGGACGATCCCAACCCCAACAAGCGTCACCCGACGATCGAAAACGACGTCACAATCTACGCCGGAGCTAGCATCCTGGGCGGCGACACGCGCATCGGCCAGGGCTCGGTCATCGGCGGGAACGTCTGGTTGGTTCGCTCAGTGCCGCCCCACTCCAAGATCTTCGGCCGCGCTCGGCAAGAGCAGGGCGAAGCCGATTCTTGAAGACGACGGCCTTGCCCGCCCGCTCGCAGGTCACGCTCAGTACGGAAAACCCGGGACGTTCAGCTCGACGCTGAACAGCTGCCCTTTGTTGTCGCCGAAACTGGTGATGTAGAGGGTCGTGTGGTTGGGCCCGCCAAAAGCCACGTTCGTCGTTTGCTGCGCACCTGCATTGATGGTCCCGAGCGGCGCGCCTGCAGACGAGAAGACCTGCACATTTGCGTCAATGGTCGTGACGTAGACGTTGCCTGCGCAGTCGATACCGAGGCCATCCGCCTTGGTGGCCGTCCCAAACGGAGTCGGCATGCTCAGCGAACCGTCGGCCGCCACCGCGTACTTGATCACTCCACCGTCGCCGCTTCCGCCCACGTACAGCGCATTCCCGTCCGGCGAGAGACTGATGCCGTTCGGCTGCGGAAAATCAATCTCGTACGCAGTGATCACGCCCTCGAGGTTAACGTGATACACGTCGTTCGACTCCTTGGTCTGCGACGCCGCTTGATGGGTCGGATCGGTGAAGTAGATGTGACCGTCGCTGCTGACGGTCAGGTCGTTGGGCGAATTGAAGCGCGGCGTGTCGGTGACGGTAGGAACGCCCGTGGCTTCAGGAGCAATGTCGAACAGGACAAGCCCGCCGACCTTGTGATTCGCCGAAAGCAGTTGGCCGGCACTGTTTACGGCCAACCCGTTCGAACCGGAATCGCTGATCAATGTCTCGAACCCCGAGCCCGGGGTGTACTTCAGAATCTTGGAAGGGTTCTTGTACGGCGTCGCGTTCTCGAAGCTCAGCTGGGAGACATAGAGCGCGCCGCCGACCCAAACCGGTCCTTCCAAGAATCCGCCGTTGTTGACGATGGCGGGAACGTCGGCAATTGGCTCGACGTTCAGATTGGTCAGGTCGAGGACCAAGGCGTCGGAGCCTGGCGGGCAGACGTAGGCAGCGCCGGCTCCCGAGCCACCCGAAGCATCGCCGCCGCTACCCGTCCCGGTGCCACCCGAAGCGGTGCCGCCGCTGCCCGCTGCCGTGCCGCCCACACCCGTGCCGCCAGTCGCACCTCCGCTGGATGACCCATCTGACCCACCGGGACTCGCGCCACAGGCGAGTACAAGCGAAACGAATGCAAAGGCGGTGAGCGACGTCGTGATTCGGAGCATGGATGCGGTTCCTAGGTTCCTTGAAGGGTTGATAGCGTGCCTGCTGTTTGCCGAGTCCGTCCAGCTACTGGCATCCGATTGGGACCAATGAGCGAGGGTCTCGCGTCCCCCATCGGAAAAATCCCGCCTCCGCGGCGAGCGAGGTGGCGCAACTGGCTGCTGGCCTCAAATCATCGTGAGTGGATCGACATCCCGCCGACTGACGACGACCTCGAGTCCCGGACAGTGCGCCCGCAGGCGTTCGGCCCAAAGTGGGAGGTAGCCGCGCTCGCTGTTGGTGTGGTCCGTGAGGACAACGTGCGAGCCCAACGCTCTGCGCGCGAGTACGTCATGGTGCCGCATCTCGCCCGTGAGGAGCAGATCACAGTCCGTCAGCTTCTCGAACGCGCTCCCTCCTGCTCCAGGGCAAACCGCAAGCGTCCGCACTTGCTCGACGCCGGTAGGTGCTTGGCTCAGACGCAGCGAGGTGAGACCAAGATGCGCCTTGATGCGGCGGCACGCTTCATCAAGCGCGACTGGCAGATCCAATTCGATGAACCGGCCCGTGCCCAGGTTCGGTTCCCCTGCGCGAGCCACGATCGGTCGCGAACGACCGGGCCCCAGAGCACCGACCAACCAGTCGCCCATGCCGCCCTCGGCAGCGTCGAGCGCTGTGTGCGGCGAGTAGACGGTCAGGCCGGCGGCCACCGATCGCAGGAGCGAGCTCTCGTGCGGAGCGTTTATGCGCAGGCGTTTCAGGCTCGCAAAAATAGGCGGATGGTAGGCCAAGACCAAGTCCACCTCGTGCTCGATGGCCTCCTGCAGAGTGGTCTCATTCCAATCAATCGTGACGAATGCCCGACGGAACTCCGCTCGCCCCACGGGGTCGATGAGCAAGCCCACGTTGTCCCAGGGTTCGGCAAGCCGCAGCGGGGCCAAACTCTCCAAACTCGCAAGCACCACGGTACGGGGACAGGACACGGCGCGAGCCTAGCGGTTCTCCGGACGAATGGCTCTGTTCAACGCGACCTTCCTGGCAGTCCCCAACCCGGCACTTGCGCCCGGACCGAGAACGGGGTCTGTGTCACGCCCGTGCAGTCCCCGCTCGTCATCGTCGGTCTCGGCCAGCTTGGCAGCCTGTTTCGTGACGCCTTCGAGGCGGCGGGACATGAGGTCGTAAGCGTAGCGCGTCGCAGTGATCGGGCGGAGCTCGGCCGCTTGCATCCGGCTCCGGGCTTGGTGCTGGTCACGGTGGGCGAGGACGACCTCGACGCGTGCCTGACCGGTCTGCCCCCTTCTTGGAAGAGCCGGGTCGCGCTCGTGCAGAATGAACTTCGCCCCGGCCAGTGGCTCCAGGCTGGCGTGAAAGAGCCAACGGTTTTGGTCGTCTGGTTCGAGCGCAAGCAAGGTCTCGCGCCCCGCGCCGTGCGTGAGAGCGTGGTCTTTGGGCCGCTCGCGGAGTTCCTCGCCTCGAGCCTCGTACCACTCGGCCTGGTGACGCGCCTCGTCGATGAGGACGCGCTCGGCTTCGAGCTCTGCCTCAAAAATCTCTACATTCTGAGTCTCAACCTGTGCGGCTTGGCGTGCGGCGGTACGGCTGGCGAGCTGTTGACCGAGCACGCCCAACAGTTCGCCCGCGTGACCCACGAACTATTGTCCATCGAACGCGCCTTGTTCGGCGGCGTGGTGCTCGACGAGCGGGCGCTGTCGATGGAACTCGAACGGGCGATCTTGGCCGAACGCGGTCATGCGACCGCTGGCCGCTCGGCGCCACGGCGCCTCGAACGCACGCTCGCGCACGCGCGCCGACTGGGCCTCGAAGTCCCCCACTTGAGCGCGCTACGCGCCACCGTTTCGCCATGATCCCTCTCGATCCACCCCACAAAGCCTGGCTGGTCGATCTCGACGGCACGCTGTACTCGCCCAAGCCCGTCCAACTGCTCATGGCCGCCGAGCTGCTGCTGACCGGCCCCCACCGCGTCAAAGCCTTGCGCGAGTTTCGCCACCAGCACGAGTTGCTTCGTGAGGAGTTCCGCGGTTCCTCCGAACTCGAGTTTTTTCCTTCCCCCTTCGACGAGCAACTGCGCCGCACGGCCGAGGTTCTCGCTATCGAAACTGGGGCCCTGCGCGCACTGGTGCTTTCCTGGATGGTCGACCGACCGGGCAAGTGGCTACGCTTGACGCGGCGACGCGGTTTGCTCGAACAGATCGCGCTGTTCCGCGCCAGCGGCGGGAAGACAGCGCTCGTCAGCGACTACCCCGCCGAAACCAAGCTACGCGCGCTCGGCTGTCGTGAATCTTTCGATCTGGTCGTGTCGAACGGCGAGCACCCACGGCTCACCCGTCTCAAACCGTCACCGGATGGCTTTCGTATCGCGGCGAGCGAGCTGGGGGTACGCCCCGAAGACTGCCTGGTGATCGGCGATCGCCCGGATGCGGACGGGCAGGCAGCGCGCGCCGCCGGCATGGCTTTTCAGCTGGTCGGCTGAGTCTCAGGCGGCCGAGCTGCCGCGCAAGCGCGGAGTCCACACTGTCACCTGATTTCGGCCGCTGCGCTTGGAGACGTAAAGTGCTTCGTCGGTCGCCTTGAACAAGGTCTCCCAATCGGCGCCGGCTGCCGGGAAGGTGCAAACGCCAACCGAACACGTAACGGAGAGCGGCCCCAGCTCCGTCTGAAAAACCGTGCCCTCGAGCTCCTTGCGCAGACGCTCGGCCAGATTGTGCGCGCCTTCTTGGTCGGTTTGCTCGCAAACGATGACGAATTCTTCTCCACCAAAACGCCCAACGATATCCGTATCGCGTTTGATGCGCTTGAGGACTTCGCCCATGCCCTTGATGACCACGTCGCCCACGTCGTGGCCGTAGGTATCGTTCACCTTCTTGAAATGATCGATATCAGTCACCATGACGCTGAGCGGCTTTTTGAAGCGTTCCGCAGACTTGATGCGGCGTTCGGCTTCGACAACCAACGTGCGCTTGTTCAAGAGTCCGGTCATGCCGTCGGTCGTGGCCTGCTCTTCGAGGCGCTTGAGCATGCGGGCGTTCGCCAGCGAAACGGCCATGTGACTGGCCAACACTTCGAGAGCCGGGCGCACGGTTTCGTTGAACGCGCCGCGCTCGTTCGAGCCGAGCACCAGTGTGCCCAGGACACGCTCGTGCACCAGCAGCGGCAAAACCAACAGAGACGGCATCGGCGGCGGCTCGTTGCCCCGAGCGAATACGCTCTGTCGGCTTGGCTCGTACTCGCCGCGATAAGGCAGCGCATGGCGGTTGGCCACGACCATCGACACGAGGCCCGCGTTGTGGCGGAAGGTCCGCCCGACGAGCGAGTCGGCGCCATCGCCGCTCACCGCACAGATTTCGTGGGTGCCTGTCTTCTTGTGAAACAGCGTGACCGCAGCAAAATCGAAGGCCGCCACCTCGCGCGCACTCTCGACGCCGACCTCGATGACTTCGGCTTCGCTGGTGAGGGCAGCCAAGGCCTCGGCCGCGCGATAGAGCTTGGCTTGCTCGCGGCTCTGGCGCTCCAGCGTCGAAAACACGCGCTCGTTCTGCATGCTGCGCAGAATGAAGATGGCCGCAGTCTGCAGAGACGCGAGGTCGGCGGGTGAAACGGCCTCGGTCTCGATGCGGTCGATGACCAAAAGAGCGCGCGGATGTCCGTCCTCCAGCAGCGGCACAACCGCCACGGCGCCGGCAGGCTGCGCTTCGCGGTAAAGCCGCTCGAGTGCCCCCGCGCGCGGGCCGGTGACGGTCACCGGCTCACGGCGACCGAGCGCGACCGAGAAGATGCCTTCGCCTGCTGCGAGCGCCGTGCGCTGGATCTCGACGTCACTCACTGCCTCGTGCACGACCAACCGCTTGTTACCGTCGAGGGCCAGGAGCAGCGCCGTCCTGGCGCCCACCGTTCCCTTGACCAGCTCGAGCGCGAAACGCACGGCATGGCGCACTTCTTCGACCGCCGAGTGAACGGCGCGATCGCCCGGCGCTTCGTGCGTGCCCACCAAGCGGTACGCGCGAGCAGCCTCTTTGAGGCGTAGCAGCTCGCCTTCGACCTGCCGCTTGCTGAGGGTGCGCACACGCGCGATTTCGCCGCGAAAAAGCACGACGTTCAGGCCAGCGAACAGTGCCAAGAAGAACAGACGCGGCCAGAGCGAGATCAAGTCCGCCTCGCCAAACGCCACCAAGAGCAGGGCTGATTCGAGGGCTGCCGCGAAAGCGACGGTGGTGATGGCGGCACTCGGCCGACAGTAGGCCGCACTGATCATCATCAGCACGTAGACGAGCGAGTGAAACGGCCCCTGAAGTCCGCCCGGCAAATGGAGGATACCGGCGTAGGTGGCCACCGAAAGACCAGCGAACAGGCCGATGTCCACCGACGTCGCGAGCTCGGATTGTCGCTGTCGCAGGTGCCCCAGGCCATGCCAGAGAATGCTGGCGATCAATAGACCGAGCGCCGTCCAGCTGAGGGCCGGGGCGGGCGGGTCCACGGCGTAGGCCACCAGGTAGACGCCGAGTAAGGCCGAGAAAGCCAACCCCGAACCACGAGAAATGAGGCGCTGAAGCTGAACCGAGACGCGCACGAGAGGGTCCATGGGGCAACCTTCCGGGTAACAGCGGAAGGGCAGAGAGGCCTAGTTTTCTGTGCGCGGATTGGTCCACCTTCGGTTGCTCTGTTTTCTGGTGCCAGCTTGAGGCACCCTGACGGAGTGCGCTCCGGTCTCCGTCTGCAGCTGCTCGCGCTTCTCGGCGCGCTCATGATGCTGGCGTTCGTGCCGCTGTTTTTCGCCACTTCCGCCTACACGCGCCTCGGCTTCGAGAACCTCGAACAAAAGAGCGCCGAGGCGCTAGCGGAGTCAGTTGCCGTCCACGTAGGCGAAGCTCGCTCGCGCCTGATTCAAAGCGAACTGCTCAAACTGCTCAGCGCGCAGGCCGAAGGCGGCGCGGTCCAGGCGTTGTTCGTCTACGACGCGGCCGGCGCGCTGGTGGCCCGCGCGGGTCGACCCGAGCTCATGGATGCCCTGGGTGATCGCCGCCCTTCCGGACCTCGGCGGCGCGTCCTGCGCCTGGGCCCGCACGCCGAGCGTTGGCAGGCCGTGTTCGTGGCGGATCGGGAAGGCGGCGTCGTAGCGCTGACGCGTATCGGCAATGGCGTCGACGAATCCAAGCCGCTCGTCGCCCTGATGGGTCTGTACATGGCCGTCATTGCCCTGCTCGTGCTGGTCGTGGCCTATTTCGCGCTGACGCGATGGATCGTTCGACCAATTCTGGCGCTCGAGAGTTCGGCGGAGCGCGTGGCGCAAGGTGGCCGCAGCCTCAAGCCGATCGATGGCGGCCCAGCCGAACTCGTGCGCCTCAGTCACAGCTTGGTGACGATGACGCATACGCTCCTTTCGGAGGAGGACTCCCTGCGTCGCAAGATTCAAGAACTCGAAGCTGCCACCGAGATGCTGCGCACCGCTCAGGCGTCGCTCGTCCGCTCCGAGCGTTTGGCGACCGTCGGTCGACTTTCGGCAGGCCTCGCCCACGAGATCGGCAATCCCATCTCGGCACTCATGGGCTTCGAGGATTTGCTCTTGGCCGGTGGCCTCACTGCCGAGGAGCAACGCGACTTCCTCGAACGCATGCGCAAAGAAACGAGCCGCATTCACCGTGTTTTGGGCGATCTTTTGGCCTACGCTCGTCCCAGCCCGTCAAGCAGGGTCAGCGACGTCGAGCCAGGCGCCCCGGAGCGGGCGATCGCCGACGTTCTGTCACTCCTCCGCCCGCAAAAGGACTTTGCGCACATCACCTGGAGCTCATCTATCGCGCCCCAGTTGCCGCGCGTGCCCTTGTCACACGAGCAGCTAACGCAAGTGCTGCTCAACTTGGTCATGAACGCGGTCGACGCCTGCGAACGACAGGGCTCGATCGCCGTCCGCGCAGAGCGGAACTCGGACGGTGACGTCGAGTTGGTCGTGCAAGACGACGGGCCTGGCATTCCTGCGGCCGTACGGGACACGTTGTTCGAGCCCTTCGTGTCGACCAAAGAGGTGGGCAAGGGTACGGGGCTCGGTTTGGCGGTGACCCGCGGCTTGATCGAAAGCGCACGCGGCAGCATTCGACTCGACGCCGCTCACGCGCCCGGAGCGCGTTTCGTGGTTGTCCTGCCGGCGGCGCCAAGCACCAACTCATCCAAAGTGACAGCCTGAAGGCCGCGTCGGGCGATTTCGTCGAGCAAAGCCGGCAAGGCCAGGACACCCGCCGGCGGAGTACTAGGTGCGTTCTTCGGTCTCTCCCACGCGTCGTGGAGCAGCACGATGGCGCCCGCTTCCAGGCGCGGCGTGAGTCGTTTGAGCACATCAGCGCTACTGGTTCGGCTCAAACCATCGCGACCGCGCGCCGACCAACCGACGACCTCAGCCCCGGCGAGCTTCACCCCAGCAGCAGTGCGTGGGCTCATCTGACCCACGGGCGGTCGAAACCAGATGGCGCGGGCTCCTGTCGCCGCCTCGACGATGCTGCGACAGTGCTCGACGTCCGCACAGACGGCGCGCGGCTGGAGGAACGCGTAGAGCCGATTGTGATCGAAGCTGTGCAGCCCAACTGCATGACCCTCCGCCACCATGCGCTGCAAAAGCGCGGGTTCGGCCAGAGCCCGCGCGCCCAGCACGAAGAACGTTGCTCGCGCGCCCCGTTCGCGCAGCAAGTCGAGCACAAGCGGCGTCGTTGTCGCATCGGGCCCATCATCGAAGGTCAAGGCCAGGCGGCCGGTTGCTTCCGGCACACGCCACAACACATCGCCGTACATTTCGAGGCGCGGCGCGAGCGAACCCCAAGCAAGCAGCGCCAAGTAGGCAGAACCAATCGAGCCCAACGCCCACATCGGTAAGACCGGACCACCCAGAGCCGCCGACAACGCAACGACGCCGATGGCGAGCGAAGCGCAGACCAAGAGAACTCGACCAACAGTCATTCGTTACCAAGGAAGATCTAGCCGGCCCTGGCGTAGCCGACCAGCCTCGTGGCCCCAACTTGGGACGCGGGCGTCCCTGTAGGTGAGAGGTTTCAACCGAGGATGAGCCACGGTTGGCCGCATTGGGTTCGACAAAAGGTAATTTTCAGCATGATCAAAGAAGATCTTTGGTTCGTTGGCGGTCACGGCACTTTTTGCAGCTCCGATGATTACGGGCTGCGGCTCGAGCGGCGTGAGCTCGGGTGTGGATGGCACGAAGAAAGGCAACGAGCTCAGTGAGGACGAGACCTCCAAAGTCTGCAATGCGGTCATCGACTACCGCACCAACGCAACCGCCGGCGTGTCGCAGGCCGACAGCTGCAAGTTCGCAGGCTACCTGACCGCAGCCGCCTTGGCCGCTTTCCCCGGCGCGACGGACGCGTCGATTCAAGAAGTCTGTCAGGGCGTCGTCGACCCCTGCCTCGCGGCCAAGCCGACCGATGGCGGCGACAGCGGCGAGACGCCCGCAGATGTCTGCGAGCTGGTGACGCCCGATACGGTCAAGACCTGCACCGCAACTGTCGGCGACATCGAGACCTGCGTGACCGAGCAGACCGACGCCACGACTGATGCGATCAAGAATGCCCCGGCTTGTGCCGACATCACCATCGACTCGCTCAAGGAGTCGAAGCCCGCAGAGTCGTCCGACGCGTGCAAGAACGTGACGAGCGATTGCCCGCTCCTGCTCACTTTGTTCGGTGGCACCCCCGCTCCGGGCGGTGACGACGACGGCGCCGGCGGCGCCGGCGGCGCACAGTAAGTCGACTCGAACACGCCCGGTCGTGGGCAAATGGAAAACAGGGTGGCGCTCGAAGCGCTGCCCGTTTTTCTTTTGTGGACCAGTCCAGCAGCCCGTGCCGTACAATGATGCTCACTATGCAAACCGTGTCGCGTTGGTCGCTTGCTCTCGTTCTGATCGTGGCTCCGCTCTCGGCTGCTTGTAGCAGCGGCGTGAGTTCCGGCGTGGACGGCTCGAAACAGGGCGCCGACCTGTCGACCGACGAGACGACCAAGGTCTGTCAGGCGATCGTGAACTACGGCTCTACGGTGTTCACGAAGGACGACGGTTGCAAAGCCGCTGGCGTGCTCGCCGGAGGCATCAGTTTTGCCTTGGGTAGCTCGGACGCCACCATCCAGAGCGCCTGCAACGACGGCGTCACCAATTGCCAGAACGACGCCCCGGCCGACGCAGATCCGAGCAACAGCTGCGACGCCGTCAGGGCAGACCCGCTGTGCACGGCAACAGTCGCCGACGTCGAGAAGTGCGCCACCGAACGACTGGACGCCGCCGCCGCCGCGATCGACAAGATCCCGAGCTGCGGTCAACTGAGCCAGGCCTACTTCAAGGATCCGCCAAAAGACCAGCAGTCGGCCACGGTCGCTTCCGCGGCGTGCAAGAACACCGACTCGAAATGCGCTTCGGCGGCTGCGGTCATCGCAGGCTCGACCCTGAAGTGAGGATCGCGCTGCAGCCCTTTGTCATCGTCCGTGGGGCACGATAAGGGAGCGCGGTGCTGTTCAACATTCTCGGCTATGCGCTGTTCCTGGCCGTCGTGTTCGTGGTCAGCTGGACCTTGGTGCGGGCGCAGAAGTGGCGCTTGCTCTTCCTTTTGGGCGCCAGCTATTTCTTCTACGCCCACTGGGACTTTCGCTTTCTTCCCCTGATTTGGGGTTCGTCAACGGCCGACTATTTCTTGGCGCGAGCCATCCACCGCGCCCGGACCCCAGCGGCACGCAAGCGCTGGTTGATCGCGACAGTCGTGATGAATCTGGGCGTGCTGGGGTTCTTCAAATACTGGAACTTCGGTATCGAGAACGTTGCCGCCGCACTTGGCGTCGATGCATCCAACGTCACGCTACGCGTAGCCCTTCCGGTCGGCATCAGCTTCTTCACCTTCGAGTCGATGAGCTACGTCATCGACGTCTACCGACGCGAGCTGGAGCCGGCCTGGAGCTATACCGAGTACCTGTCGTTCGTGGCGTTCTTCCCGCACCTTGTCGCAGGCCCGATCGTACGACCGCGCGATCTGTTGCCGCAGCTGGCAGGCCCCGCGCGCTTTGACGCGACGCTGGCGAGCGAAGGCCTGTTTCTGATCGCGATCGGTCTCGCAAAGAAGATCGTCATCGGCGACTACCTGGCACTCAACCTGATCGACCGTGTTTTCGACGCGCCCGCCTTCTATTCAGCGCTCGAAGTGTACGCGGCCGTTGTCGGCTATGCGCTCCAGATCTATTGCGACTTTTCAGGCTACACCGACATCGCCATCGGTTCGGCGCTGCTCTTGGGCGTGCGTTTTCCCGTCAACTTCGACTCGCCCTACCAGGCGGTCAACATCGCGGACTTCTGGCGTCGTTGGCACATCTCGCTTTCGACCTGGCTCCGCGACTACCTCTACATTCCGCTTGGCGGCAATCGCAAAGGACGCGTCCGCACTTACGCGAATCTGTTGGCTACGATGGTGCTGGGTGGCCTGTGGCACGGCGCTGCCTGGACGTTCGTGGCTTGGGGCGCGCTCCACGGGTTGGCCTTGGCGCTGCATCGCTTGTGGAGCGAATTGCTCAAGCCGATGGGTCAACGCACCGTCTTTGGCACCGCGCTATCCGTTTTCGTCACCTTTCATGTCGTCTGTGCCGCTTGGGTGTTCTTTCGCTCTTCCAGTTTCGAACGTGCCGAGCTGGTCTTCATGCAAATCGGCAGTCTGACGCTGAATCACGCCAACTTGCCGCTGCCGGTGCTCGGGGTCTTGGCCCTCGGGCTCGTCACGCACTTCGTTCCGGCGCGTTGGTTTGCGGAGCTGAAGGCACGCTTCTCGACGGCGCCGGGTGTCGTTCAGGGTCTGGCGTTGTTCGCCGTCGCCGTGTTGTTGCGACAGATGGCATCGAGCGAGTCCCTACCTTTCGTGTACTTTCAGTTCTGAGCTAGGCTCCCAGCGTGTCTCGCTCCGCATCTTCAACGGCTGCCTCGGGGCCAGGTCCTGCAAGTCCGCACTTCTCGAGCCACTTTCCGAAGCGGGTCGAGATCGAGGAACTGGTGCGACTGTTCGAGCAGGGCAACTATGCGCGCCTGCGGGAGCGTGCTGCTGAACTCGAATCCGCCGACGCAGAAGTCGTTGACGCCGCACGCGAATTGGTGGCGCGGACTACGCCAGATCCAAAAGTCCTCTGGTTGTTCGTGCTGAGTGCGGTTCTGCTCTTGGCCATCACGGTTTTTGCCTACGGAAAAAATTGACGCGCACCGCCCCTATTCCGTTGATCCTGACCGCCGTCTCTCTCGCCGCCTGCGCGAGTTCGGCGCCGCTGCCGGCTCCCGTCCCAGCCGAACCGACAACGCCGCCTACGCTGAGCGAACTCTTGCCGCTCGCGGACCGTACAGTCTCGACCTTCAGAACACGCACCGACCTAGGCGACGAAGGCCTGCTCACCCTCGAGTACTACCGGCCACGCCCGGAGCTGGCTCAGATCGAAATCGCCGGACGCATCCAGCGTCTGCGCGTCACGGCCCAGCAGGTCGAGCACGCAACCGGCGGCTTCTTGTTGCGCACGCCGCTCGAAGTCGGGCGAACCTTCAAGGGAGCGTTTGGTCAGGTGCGCATCGAGCAGGTGAACCTGGTGGCCGAGGTGCCGGCTGGAAAGCTGACGCGCTGCCTTTTGACCGTCGAAGAGTCGTTGAATCCCCCGAAGCGGGCTGAAACCACCTTCTGCCCTGGGATCGGCGTCGCCAAGATGGTCGTGGAGGCGACGGGAGATGCTGAAGTGCTCCGGCTCGAGACCGAGCTGTTGAGCCATGGACCCCGGGTGGATCTGAGCGCCGCGCCTTGACCTAGGGCCTGTCTGATCCAATGAATGCCGTGCCATGCCCAGCCGCACGGATGATCTCCGTATCGACCAAATCCGCCCTCTGATTCCGCCCGCGATCGTCATCGAAGAGATCCCAGCGAGCGAGGCGCAAATGACAGTGATTGCCAAGGCACGGGATGCGGCCGGGCGGATCATAGCAGGTGAAGACGATCGGCTGCTGATCGTAGTCGGACCGTGTTCGGTGCATGACCCCGCCGCTGGCCTGGCTTACGCCAAGAAGCTGAAGGTCTTGGCGGACGAGCTCGCCGGCGATCTGCACATCATCATGCGAACCTACTTCGAGAAGCCGCGCACCACCGTCGGCTGGAAGGGTCTCATCAACGACCCCAATCTCGACGGCAGTTTCGAGATCAACCAGGGTCTACGAGTCGCTCGCAACTACCTGCGCGACGTCGTCGACCTGGGTATGCCGACCGGCACGGAGTTCCTCGATCCGATCTCGCCCCAGTTCGTCGCCGATCTGGTCGCGTGGGGCGCCATCGGCGCGCGCACGACCGAAAGCCAAGTGCATCGCGAGCTCGCAAGCGGTCTATCGATGCCGATTGGCTTCAAGAACGGCACCGACGGCAGCATCCAGATTGCGCTGGACGCCGTGAGTTCGGCAGCTCACCCGCATCACTTCTTGTCCGTCACCAAGCAAGGCTTGGCCGCCATTGTTTCTACGCGCGGTAACCAGCAGTGCCACGTCATCTTGCGTGGTGGCAAAACAGGTCCGAACTTCGATGCCGACAGCGTGAACGCGACGCTCGCCCAGTTGAAGAAGGCGGGCATCCACCGTGGCATCATGGTTGACTGCAGCCACGCCAACAGCCAGAAAAATCACGACAACCAGCCCAAGGTGAGCGCGGTATTGGCCGAGCAGGTCGCGGCCGGCAACCGTGGCCTGATTGGCGTGATGATCGAGAGCTTCCTGGAGCCGGGGCGCCAAGACGCAGCGCCCGGCAAGCCCCTCGTGTTCGGCCAGAGCATCACCGACGCCTGCATCAGCTTCGAGCAGACGGTGCCGACATTGCGCAATCTGGCCGGCGCCGTGCGCGAGCGGCGCAAGCACGCACCGGAAAAGTCGATCGAGTAATGCGCTGCTGAGTTCGAAGCCAGGCTGTCGTCTGCGCAGAACCAGCCAACCGTTCCCGCGCACCCGCACTTCGCCCGCGTCGCCCAGGCGCCACAAAAAGGTTCGGCCTGGGCTTGTGGCCCAGGCCGAGGAAAAAAACAGCGGTTCGGAACGAAGGAGGGGAGGGAGGGGGGGGGAGAGTTCTCGAACCGCTGGAAGTGGGTGCGCCCGGTCGACTCGGTATGATTCGCTGGGAGGGGCCGACCGGAGGGGCCGATCGGGAAAAGACAGCAGCCCAGGAATGGGATGGGGGGGAGAGGGGTATCCCCGGGCCGCTGAGAGACAAGGGCGTGCGCTTCACCGGCTCGGGGCGAAACGACACACCTACCTTTCCGAATGCAAGCTGCATGCCACTGTCGTGGTCCTTTTATTTCCGGCTGTTGTCAGAGTTTGACTTTCAAATCTGAAATGGGAGCGCTTTTGCGTTTCACGCGCGCAACGACAGGCTGTCACTGCGCCGCTGTCGTCCTGTCTCTCGCCCAAGTTCGTTGCCCCTGACCACACATTCAACTAGCTGAAATTACTGGTTTCATTGAAAGTTGCGCTTTCTTACCGACACCGACTCCAGGGTCCGACAGCATTATCCCGTGTCAGTTTAGGTGGTTCCAATTCGGAAAGTTCCTTGGCTAACGGTCGCTATTGCAGAGTTGCAAGGTGCTGGACACAGTCCGGCAATCCGGCGCGGGGGGGTACCCGCACGGCACAAAAAAACACGGGCCCTTTCGGACCCGTGCTTGGGGTGACGCCAGAAGCTCTGACCTACCCTGCCCGCGAAAGCGGACTTCTCAGAAGTCGCCGCCGCCGTGAGCGTGACCGCCGCCACCGCCGGACTTCTCGTCCTTGGGCTTCTCGGCGACTAGCGCCTCGGTGGTCAGCATGAGGCCCGCGACACTCGAAGCGTTCTGCAGCGCCGTACGCACGACCTTGGCCGGATCGATGACGCCCATGGCCACCAGATCGCCGTAGGTGTCCGTGCGTGCGTTGTAACCAAAGTTACCCGAGCCCTCGCGGACCTTCTGCACGACGATTGAACCTTCGAGACCGGCGTTGCCGACGATCTGACGCAAGGGTTCCTCGATGGCGCGACGGATGATGCGCACGCCGACAGCCTCGTCGTCAGTCACCTGGAGCGTATCGAGTACGCTCTGGGCCCGGAGCAGAGCTACGCCGCCGCCAGGCACGATGCCTTCTTCGACCGCTGCGCGGGTTGCGTGGAGCGCGTCTTCGACGCGAGCCTTCTTCTCCTTCATCTCGGATTCGGTGGCTGCACCGACCTTGATGACCGCCACGCCGCCAACCAACTTGGCGAGACGCTCCTGGAGCTTCTCACGGTCGTAGTCGCTGGTCGTGTTCTCGATTTGGGCGCGAATCTCGGACTGACGGCCTTCGATCTTGGCTTTCTCGCCGGCGCCGGCAACGATCGTCGTGCTGTCCTTGTCGATGTTGATCTTCTTGGCCTGACCCAAGTCGCTGATCGTGACGTTCTCGAGCTTGAGCCCGAGCTCCTCACTGATGACCTGGCCGCCAGTGAGAATGGCGATGTCCTTGAGCATCTCCTTGCGGCGATCACCAAAGCCCGGAGCCTTGACTGCAGCGCAGTTCAAGGTGCCGCGAAGGCGGTTGACGACCAAAGTGGCGAGAGCTTCGCCCTCGATGTCTTCGGCGATGATCAGCAAGGGCTTCTGCTGACGTGCGATGGCCTCGAGCACGGGCAAGAGATCCTTCATGTTGCTGATCTTCTTCTCACTCAGCAGGATGTAGGCGTCCTCGAGAGAAGCCTGCATGCGCTCCGCGTCAGTCACGAAGTAGGGGCTGAGGTAGCCGCGATCGAACTGCATGCCTTCGACTACGTCGAGGCTGGTCTCGAGGCTCTTCGCCTCCTCGACCGTGATCACGCCTTCTTTGCCGACCTTTTCCATGGCTTCGCTGAGCAGCTTGCCGATGGTCTCGTCGCCGTTGGCCGACACGGTGCCGACCTGAGCGATCTCGTTCGGGTCGCGCGTGGGCTTGGCCAGGCGCGCAACCTCAGCCACGAGAGCCACGACGGCCTTGTCGATGCCACGCTTGATTTCCATGGGGTTGTGGCCGGCGCTGACCAGCTTGGAACCCTCGCGGAAGATGGCCTGGGCCAGCACGGTGGCGGTGGTGGTGCCGTCACCTGCGATGTCCGAGGTCTTCGAAGCGACTTCGCGCACGAGCTGAGCGCCCATGTTCTCGAACTTGTCTTCGAGCTCGATTTCCTTGGCGACGGTTACGCCGTCCTTGGTGATTGTCGGCGAGCCGAAGCTCTTCTCGATGACGACGTTGCGACCCTTGGGCCCCAGCGTGACCTTGACGGCGTTGGCGAGAGCGTTGACGCCAGCGAGGATTTTGTTGCGTGCCGACTCGTCGAACGCGATTTCTTTTGCAGCCATTTTCGTAGTCTCCTAATCGATGAAAGTGAGAGAAGACTTACTTCTCGAGGATGCCGAGGATGTCATCCTCACGCAGAATCAGGTGCTCGATGCCGTCGAGCTTCACCTCGGTGCCGGCGTACTTGCCAAAGAGCACCCGGTCACCGGACTTGACGCCGGGCTCGATGCGCTTGCCGTCTTCGAGCTTGCCCGGACCGACGGCGATGACTTCACCCTCGATCGGCTTCTCTTTGGCCGTATCGGGGATGATGATGCCACCCTTGGTTTTCTCTTCTTCGGCAACACGCTTAACGATCACGCGGTCCTGCAGCGGACGAATCTTGGTACTCATGGTGAGCTCTCTCCTGGCTTCTAGGGGGCCTCGAAAGGCCCCGGTTTACAGAGGGAAACCTGCCAAAACTGGCGATAAACCCTCAAAATCTCTAGTGAATCTGGCTTTGGCACTCGCCCGAGGGGAGTGCTAGCAGCCAGGAACGTAGTGACGCCTCGAAGCGAGTCAACGCCTCGGAGCGACGATTTGTGGCCCCGCCGTACCGCTGATCTGCTGCGGCTGGACTGGATTCCGACACGCGCCCAGCGAGCGCGCTCAGGTGTTCAGTACGCCGGAGCCTCAGTAACCGAAATCAGTCCCAGGCTTGGGCTTGGGCTTGGTGGTCGCTGGAGTGGTGGGCTTGGGCGTCGACGTGGCGGGCTTAGGGGTGGAGGTCGCCGGCTTGGACGCAGCAACGACCGGCTTGGACGTCGTCACGGGCGTCGTCACGGGCGTCGTCGAGGTCGCCGGCTTGGACGCCTCGACGGGCTCAATCGGCTTCGCTTCGGGCGGCTTCGCTTCGGGCGGCTTCGCTTCGGGCGGCTGGCCGGGCGCCGTGTTGGCGATAACGTCTGGTTGGGCTGCGCCGGCCTGCGCCTCTTCATTCGAGCCGCTGAGCGCAAAACCAATACCTGCCACGGCCAGCAGGCCGGCAGCCACGGCTCCGTACAGCACGAACGCTGGCTTCTTCGGCGGGAGACCCGCGACGTCTGCTTGAGACGCGGCCCAGTCCAGATTGGTGGCGGCAGACGCCGCAGCTGGGGCCAGTTCGTTCGGGGCGCGCTGGGTCGGGGCCATCGCTTCGCTCACCCGCGCCGGCGTGCCGTTCACCGCCGTCTTGGCCTGCGGTTGCCACTCGTCGATGGCGGCAATGAACTCTTTGGCGGTCTGGTAGCGGTAGCTGCCGTCGCGCGCCATCGCGCGCTTCACGATGGCAGCAAAACCTGGGTCGATTCCGGGCACGGCCTCTTCGAGGCTGGGCATGTCCGACAATACGATCTTGAACATCAAGTCGTTGAAGGTGGTGCCTTCGAAGGGCACCCTGCCGGTCAGCGATTCGAACGCGATCACACCCATCGAGTACAAATCCGAAAGATGATTCACTCCGCCCGCGCCCTTGGCCTGCTCGGGGCTCATGTAATAGGGCGTGCCCATCACGGCGCCAGTGCGCGTCATGCTCATGTCGCCGCTGAGCGCATTGAACTTCGAAATCCCGAAATCGATGATCTTGACGAAGTCGCTGCGCCCGGCTTTTTCCTTGATGACGTAGATGTTGTCGGGCTTGAGGTCGCGATGAACGATGCCGGCCGCGTGTGCGGCGTCGAGCCCGATCAGCGCCTGACGAATCAGCGGTGCTACTTCGTGCGGCGCCATGCGTCCCATGCGCTTGATGCGATCGGCCAGGGATTCCCCGTCGAGGAATTCCATCACCATGTAGCGGTCGCCATTGGGCAAGGAACCGAGGTCGAGCACCTCGAGGATGTGATCGCTACCGATGCAACCGGCGGCCTGGGCTTCACGCTCGAAGCGTTCGAGTACACCGTTACCCGCCTCTTTGGCGGCGGCCAACAGCACCTTGATGGCGACGCGGCGACGAATGAACGTGTTCATTCCTTCGAACACGGCGCCCATGCCACCTTCGCCGATCAGACGAACGATCTGGTATTTGCCGTCGAGGACGTCGCCCGGCCCGATGCTCATTGCTCCGCTCATTGTCCCGTCGCCCTCGTCACTGCAGCCCTGACCCCAACGCGTACCTCTACGCCGGGAGGCATGACTGCTTCCTAGCCGTCTCGAATTTGTAGCAGCTCCCGAGCGAGTCGGCCCCCGGGCTGGAGCGGTTTGTGAACGTGCTCAGGATTTAGCGAATCCTTTCAGGCGCTTGGAGTCGCCCTGATGCACTGGATCATCACGCGACTGCGTCCGTTCAGTCTGAGCGCAGGCGGGTCGCGTCGAGGATCGAGCCACTGGCGGAAAAACGGCGGAGCGCGTCGTCGGCCGGATGCGCGCGACGCTGCACCAGCTCGACGCTGGGCGCGAGATAGATGCGCTCGTCCGCGCCCGCAGCGTCGCGACGCCCGCGCCGCTCGAGACCGCCGCGGGCGATGTCGAGCAAGCTCTCGGCCCACTCCCAACCGACGCGACCCCACAGCGTCGTCGCAAGCCCGTTTCGAATCAGCTCGGGTCTCAGCGCCCGGTAACCTTCGAACGTGCAGGCCGCGGTCAGGCTCTCGGCTTGGCCGAGCGCTGCGTCGTCGTAGAGCACTCCGGTCCACAAAGCGATCGCAGAGAGAGCGAGTTCGGGCGGCAGGTTGTCACACGAGCGCACTTCCAAAGTGTTCTTCAGTCGAACCTCGGGAAACAGCGTCGTCAAATGCAGACGAAAATCGCCAATTGTAGCGCGCTCGCCTGCGAAGCCATCGCGCATGAACTCGGCAAACGATTGGCCCGTGTTCCTGAGCAAGCGACCGTTACGTCGAAACAAGAACATGCCGGCATCGAGCGCCCAGTCGACGTACTGCTGGTAGCCGGGTTCGACTGCGTCCCAAAGCGGCGCGATCAGACCGCTGCGCGACGGATCCATGTGCAGCCAGACGTTGCCGCGCTGACTCAGCAGCTCCGTCGCCCGACCCTCCAAAAAGGGCGCGTTGGCAAACATCGCGTGCACGAGCGGCGACAGTCGCAACGCGACGCGCATCTTGCGCATACCATCGGCTTCGCTCGACCAATCGAAATTGGCCTGCACGGTGGCGGTCCGCTGCATCATGTCGAGAGCACCGGACCCTTGGGCCGGCAGGTAGTCGCGCATGATCGGGTAGCGCTGCTTGGGCACCCACGGCAGGTCCGAAAGCTTCGCCAGCGGGTGAAAGCCGGTCATCAACCAGGCAAGACCCATCTCACGCGTGATAGGCTCGAGCTCGGCGTAGTGCTGGGTTTGCTCCTCTGCAACGGCGTGCAAATCCGGCAACGGTGCACCGCTCAGCTCGAACTGAGCACCGGGCTCGAGCGTGACACTCGCGCCCGCTCGCTTGAGGCCTAGGATCGGACCACCTTCGACTTCTCCGAACGGCTCCCAACCGTGCTCGCTGACGAGTCCAGAAAAGAGCCGCGCGACGCTGAAATCTCCAGCGTACGCGAGTGGCGCGCCCGTCTCGGCATGCACGCCAATCTTTTCGCTCTCGGCACCGATCAAGAAGTCTTCACGCCGAGTCTCGGCTTGCCGAAAGAGCTCCGCCAGATTCTCGCGAGTGGCTGGAGAATCATCCGTTTCCTGGGCCGCAGCCGTCATGCGCCCAAGCCTAGCTGACCGGGACCAGGAGGTAGGGACGGATGCAACACGCCCAGCCGCGTCGCCAGGGCACGCGTGTGATCTTCGGTCGTGCCGGCACCTCCGCCCACGATGCGCGCTCCGGCCGCGGTGAGTTCTACGACCCGCTCCACCCACGATGAAAAAAGCGGACTCGGGAAACCGCGCAGGGCGTCCGGTGCGGCAGAAAGCAGCGCACCCCGCACGATCGAACAAGAGGCCGTTTCGAGCGCTGCTAGCCGCCGCAGGCCGTCGTCGATCGACGCAACCTCCAACAAAATGGCTTCGGCGCCCGCATCTGCCAGTGATTCGGCCAATTCGACCAGTTCGCTTTCGGAGGCCACGTCGCGATCGATCACGGCCCAGCTGGGTAAGTCTTGGCCTGCGGCGGCCGCCACGGCGAACACCAGATCCAAGCGAGAGCCCATGCCGCGCACGATAACGAGTTCGGCCCCGGCAACTGCGATGCGCGCCGCGTGCTCCGAAGTCTCGTCTTCGAAGCGCCCCTTGTTCGTGGCCGTGAGCTGATCGGACCCCAACACGCCGGCAATCGCAACTGGACGTTGAGCCTCCAGAGCGGCGGCGGAAACGAGTTCGAGAGCCAGTCCCGTGAGACGCGCAGATCGATGCTCCATGCCGGCCTCGGCCAAAGCGCGCGGTGAGGTGTCTGCGGTGAGCGCACTCAGCACGTCGACACGGCTGGCTAGCTCGGCGAGATGATGTGCGCGCACGACTTCAGGATCGCGATGGAGCATTGCGCCCAACGCACCGGGCGCGTCGATCACGAAGCCACGACCGCGCAAGGCCGCTCCGACATCCGCGTCCACGACCAGCGGACGCCCCACGTGCAGGCGGTGACGAATTTGGGCG
>JBBQHO010000011.1:0-42471 GCA_038324055.1 Polyangiales bacterium
ACCGCGACGCGTTTGCCCTTGAACAGCGGCCCGTCGCAGTGCGGACAGTAGGTGACCCCGCGCGTGCGGTATTCCCTTTCGCCGGGCACGTTCATGTCGCGCCAGCGTGCGCCGGTCGCCAGCAGCACGGTCTTGGCCCGCAGACTCGCGCCACTCTTCAACTTGACCTCATGTAAACCACCGAGTTCTTCGGCCGGAACCAACGTCTCGGCGCGCTGCAGGTTCATGATGTCGACGTTGTAAGATTTGACGTGCTCTTCGAGCGCGACCGCGAACTGTGGGCCATCCGTGGCTTGAACCGAGATGAAGTTCTCGATGGCCAAAGTGTCGAGCACCTGACCACCGAAGCGCTCGGCCGCGATGCCGGTCACGATGCCTTTGCGTGCTGCGTACACAGCCGCCGCCGCACCCGCCGGGCCGCCGCCCACGATCAACAGATCGAACACGCCCCGCTCGTTCAGCTTTTTGGCTTCTCGATCGACGCTGCCGCTGTCGATCTTGGCCAGCAACTCGGCTAGCTCCATGCGGCCCTGACCAAAGCGTTCGCCGTTCAGGTAGATGGTTGGAACGGCCATGATTTGTCGCTCGTTCACCTCGTCCTGGAAGAGCGCGCCGTCGATTGCGACGTGACGGATCTTGGGGTTCAGCACGGCCATCAAGTTGAGGGCCTGCACCACGTCCGGGCAGTTTTGGCAGGTCAGCGAGAAGTAGGTCTCGAACGAGAACTCGCCGTCCAGGTTCTGGATTTGTTCGATCACGTCGGTCGCCGCTTTGGAGGGGTGACCACCGACGTGCAAGAGCGCCAACACGAGAGAAGTGAACTCGTGGCCGAGCGGAATGCCTGCGAAACGCACGCCCGTGTCTTCGCCTGGACGCACGATGGCGAACGACGGCTTGCGCACGCCTGGGACATCTTTCTCGACGAAGGTGATCAGCCGCGAAAGGCCCGCGATCTCCGTCAAGAGTTCACGCAGCTCGAGCGCCGCTGCGCTTTCATCGAGCGTGGCGCAGAGTTCGATGGGGCGCTGCAACTTTTCCAGGTACGCGCCCAGTTGGCTTTTCAGGGTGACATCGAGCATGACAAATTTTCCGTTTCTCGGCAGACAGGGGCAATTGAAAATAGAGAAAGCCGGGCGACTACCAACCTGCGCACGCGCGCTGGTCTCGGCAAGAGCACCCGGCTGGGGAAGGGCCGCGTGCGAACTTAGATTTTGCCGACCAGATCGAGCGACGGCTTGAGCGTTGCAGCACCCTCGGTCCACTTGGCGGGGCAAACTTCGCCGGGGTGAGAAGCCACGTACTGAGCGGCCTTCACTTTGCGCAGAAGCTCACTGGCGTCGCGACCGATGCCGTTGTCGTGGATCTCGCAAAGCTTGATGTGGCCTTCGGGATTGATGACGAAGGTGCCGCGCAGAGCCAGGCCTTCTTCCTCGATCAGTACGTCGAAGTTGCGAGCGAGCGTGGCGGTGGGGTCGCCGACGAGCGGGTAAGTCACCTTCTTGATTGCGTCGGACGTGTCGTGCCAAGCCTTGTGTGCAAAGTGCGTGTCCGTCGAGATGCCGTAGATTTCGACACCTAGCTTCTGGAATTCAGCGTAGGTGTTGGCCAAGTCCTCGAGCTCCGTCGGGCAGACGAAAGTGAAGTCGGCAGGGTAGAACACGAACACCGACCACTTGCCCTTGAGAGTCGCTTCCGACACGTCGACGAACTTGCCGTTGTGGAATGCGGTGGCCTTGAAGGGTTTGACGGAAGTATTGATCAGAGACATTTGGATGATTCCTTGTTGAACGAATGAAGGCTGGGAACCGCTGGCTGGTGCCTGGCCGTTGCTCGCTTGATCCGCAATCTGCAAAATTTCGGACGATTGATCCAATAGAACGTACTTAAGCATCGATAATATTTGATTATGTACGAAACTCAGCGTAGCTCGGCGTTTTTCAGCCTCGGCTGTGAGGCCGGCCCAGCGGCGGGGTCATCGGAAACTTTTCGGGCGGCCTGCTAGGCTTCCGTTTCATGAGGCTCGGATTGCTCGGTCCCGCAGTCGACCAGGGGGAGGCGCTCGCCGGGGCGGCTCGCGGCCTGCGCGAACGCTTGGGTGCCGATCGCGTTGTCTACCTAGGCGCAGATTCCGCGCTCGACGACCTGGTCCGAGGTTGGGCCGAGGAGCTGGTGGGACCGCGAGCCGACGACGCGACGCTGATGAGTCGCGCCACCACGGTCTGCCTCGAGGCGGGGCCGGACGAGATCGAAACGTTTCTCGATCGCGAGCGCCAACGCACGGCTTTGCGCATGTTCGAGTCGCTGGCCGGAGAATCGACGCGCTCGGTCGAGCTGATCGGCGGCAAAGTCGCGGTCTTGCTCTACGACAAGGCAGAGCTGGTCGAAGACGACATCTTGCCGGCGACGTTGCTCGTCTTTGGCAAGAGCACACAGTCGCTCATGAAGCAGGTCGGACGGCGTTGGTTCCTTTCGCCGGGGACCTTTCCTGGACACGGTATTTTGGTGGTCGAAGACACGGGCGGCGAGCTGCGCGCCACGAGCTACGACTCTTCGTTCGAGCAGCGCGAGACGGTACTGCTCGAGGCTCCGCACGCTTTGAAGATGCGGGCGCTCGGAGCCAGTTGATGAGGCTGGGTGTCTATGGCGGCAGCTTCGATCCGCCGCATGTCGGGCACGTGGGCGCGGCCGAATACCTGCTGCAACAGGGGCTGGTCGAGCGACTCCTGGTCGTACCGGTGTTCGAGCACGCTTTTCACAAGGACATGCTGGCGTTCGACGAGCGCCTCGAGCTGTGCCGTCTGGCCTTTGCGCACCTGCCACAGGTTGAAGTCAGCGAACTGGAGCGCGAGCTGCCGCGCCCCAACTACACCGTGAACATGCTCGAGGCCGTTTCCCGCCAGCATCCACTGGACGAGCTGCGCTTGATCATCGGCGCCGACGTGCTGCTCGACTTGCCGCGTTGGCACCGCATCCGCGACGTCGAGCGCCTGGCGCCATTGCTCGTGCTGGGTCGAGTCGGCTTCGAGACGCAAGCTGCCCCGTCGCCGGTCTTGCCCGACGTGGCCTCGTCACGCTTGCGCGAGACTCAGCCGGCCAACTGGGTCGGCCAAGTGCCGACCATCGTGCTGTCGCGTATCGCCGAACGCAATCTCTACCGCTGAAGCGCTCCGATGGACCTCCGTACACGCACTTCGCTCTTCTGTGGTTGCCTAGCCATCGCAATCGCCGTCTCGATCTTGCTGCGCCGCCGGCCGGGGCTGCCGCAGATTTGGTTCGCGGGTTTCGCTCTGGACACGGGGCTCTGGTACCTGGCGCAGTGGCTCTACCTGTTCGTGCGGGCGGACGTCTGGATCCGTTTCACAGCCATCTTGGCTGTGCTTTTGCCGCAGTTTGCGCTGCGCTTGTTCGAGGCGCTCATGCCGGAGACCGAACGGCGTTCGACCTTGCCGCGCGTGGCTCTGATCTTGCTGGTGCCGGTCTCGGTGTTGGCGTTGCTGGGTCCGTTGTCGCGTTGGTGGGTACGCGGCATCGTCTTTCTGTATGTGTTTGGCCTGTTGATCGCCGGCCTCAGCTCGCTGTGGGCACGCAGTAAGAGTTCTCGCTCCCGCGGCACGCAGAGACGAGTGCGCTTCTTGGTCTTGGTGGGCGCTCTGGCCGTGTTGGCCAGCTTGGCGGACTTCCTGTGGTTCCTCGACATTTCGATTCCTCCCATCGGAGCGGCGTTTTCGATCTTGTTCCTGTTCGTGATCAGCGAGTCGCTGATTCGCCAACGCTTCGTCGACATCTACGACGTGCTCGGCCAAGTCATGCTTTCGGCCGCGCTTGCCAGTTTGCTGGCTGCGATTTTCTACGTTTTCGTTGGCCTGTTCGGCGGCTTTGACACCATGTATTTGGCGGCTTTCTTGGCCACAATCGTCATCTTGGTGTTGTTCGATCCGTTGCGCGAGAAGGCCAACCTGGCCATTCATCGCACGTTCTTTCGTGAGCGTGCGGATCTGGAACGCGCGGTAGCCCGCATGCGTCAAGAGTTGGTGCATGTCATGCAGGTCGAATCGCTCGGTTCGATCATGATGGGGGCAATCGAGGGATCACGCCGTGCTACGGCCGCGGCGTTCTTGGTGCGCGATCCGATGTCGGCGCACTTCGACCTGCAGTCGCACGTCGGTCCCAGCATGGGTAGCCGATTGGAAATCGCCACGGTCCAGCCGCTGCTCGACCGCCTGGAGACTTCGTCCTCGCTCGTGCTCGACGACATCGAGCTCGAAGAGGACCAGGCCCGTCGAGCCGGACGCACGCTGGAGGCAGATTCATTCGCTCGCGTGCTCACTGCAGCCGAGGTGTTGGGCCCTTTTCGACGCGGCGTGCTCGTACCCGTTCGAGCCGAAACTCGGGGTTTGATCGGGCTCTTGCTGGTGGCCGACGACCGCGCTGTCGATGCCTACTCTCCAGACGAAGTGCTGCTGTTCGAAGAACTCGCGCTTCAGGCCAGCGTCGTGCTCGAGAACTCGCGTCAGTTCCGGCACCTGCAAACTCGGGACCGTTTGGCGGTGCTGGGGCAGATGGCTGCAGGGTTGGCGCACGAGGTCAAGAATCCGCTGGGCGCCATCAAGGGTGCAGCACAGTTGCTGGGCGACAGTTCAGACGCGACGTTGGGCGAAAGCGAACGCGAGTTCGTCAGCATCATCTTGGAGGAGGTCGAAAGGCTCGATCGCGTCGTGGGGTCGGTACTCGACTACGCGCGACCCGCGCGAGGCAACGTCGCCGAAGTCGACGTGCGCAAAGTCCTGGAGCGCACCGCACGGATGCTGGACGCCGAGAGTTCTGGAGCCGAACTCGAAGTGCGTGTCGAGGCCGATCTCCCACCGCTGCGCATCGACGCCGAGCAGCTGCGTCAGGTGCTCATCAACCTGGTACGCAATGCAGTTCAGGCCATGGGCGGGCAGGGGCGGGTGGTGATTGGTGCGACGATCGGCGACAGGGGACCGAGCGGCGGGCTGGCGAGCTGGGTTGTCATCACCGTCCGCGACGAAGGGCCGGGCATCGCCCCCGAGGTCATGAAGAGCCTGTTCGTGCCGTTCGTCACCACCAAGGACCGCGGCACCGGTCTTGGACTGGCGATCAGCCAGCGCATCGTTCAGGAGATGAAGGGACGTATCGAAGTGAGTTCGCATCTGGGCCGTGGCACGACCTTTTCGATCCTGCTCCCCAGCGCCGAAACGTCACAGAACGTCCCAGATTTGCGCACGTTGCCACCCAGTCCGGCTTGAGTGCTACAGCTTGGGCGGAAGCGCTCGTCGCGGTCGGAGCACCCTCGCGGCCGTCCTTGTCTAACTCCTCGCTTTGACTCCGCTTTCATTGACCAAGGCCCAAAGGGGCTTCTATTGTTCGATCCGAGCTGCGCCGGGCGGTGTATCCGTTCTCGTGGCTCGACCCATCCCGATGGACTCTCCGCATCAGCACCCTGGTTTGCCGACGAGCGCTGCAAGTGTGCAGCTGGCGCTCAGGTTCATCTCCGGGAAGTACCAAGGGGGCGAGTTTCCGCTGAGCGATGCGGTTCCCGTGATCGTCGGCCGTTCCAGCGATCTCGACATGGTGTTGGTCGAAGAGATGGTGTCGCGTCGGCATGCACGCATCGAGTTGCGAGCGGGAGCAGTCGTCGTCGAAGATCTCGGCTCGACCAACGGCACGTTCGTCAACGGGGAGCGTATCGAGCGGGCAGCGTTGGCCGAAGGCGATCGCCTCTTGATCGGAACCAGCATCTTGAAGTTGGTTGCGGTCGAAGAAGGTCCGCCCGGTTCGCGCCGCAACCTGCAAAAGGTGGCCTTTGGCAAAGAGACGATCCGGCAGCAGACAGTGTCGACGTCAGGGTCTGCGCGCATGACCGGCACGCTCGACGAGATCCCGTTGCCGGATTTGATGCAGCTCTTCGGCACGTCCCGAAAAACGGGCACCCTCGTCCTGCAATCGGCCAAAGGCGGCCGCCTGCATCTGCGTGAAGGTCTCGTCATCAACGCGGGTATCGACGGCGCAGTCCAACTCGCGCCTCTCAAGGCGGCTTACCGCATGCTTTCCTGGGCTGATGGCACCTTCGCCCTGGAGCCCTCGGATCCCGGCATCGAAGCGTCGCTCAGCCTGACGGCGCAGGCGTACCTGATGGAGGGGTTCCGTCAGCAGGATGAACTGAACAACGCGGCAGCCGTTGCTCCCGCTCTGGGTGCGCGCCTCAGCTTGCGGACGCCGCTCGAGGCTCCGCTCAGCACTCTCGAGCAGTCGCAGCTCGAGGTGCTTCAGGCCTGCATCAACTCGCCCGACTTTCAGACGGCGCTCGATCGTTCACCCAAGACCGATCTGGAAACGGTGACGGACGTTCTCGATCTGCTCCGCCGTGGCTACCTCGAAGTCGTCGGCTGAGGCGGCCGGCTCACTTTTTGGGCAAGCGCACTTCGACAGCACGGGCGTGGGCTTCGAGGCCCTCGGCACGAGCGAACGTCGTGATGTGATCGGCCTGCTGGGCCAGCGCTTCGAGCTCGTAGCTGATCAAGCTCGAGCGCGAGACGAAGTCGTAAACGCCCAGTGGTGCGCCGTAGCGCGCCGCGCCGCCAGTGGGCAGCACGTGTGACGGCCCTGCCAGGTAATCCCCGGCCGCTTCCGGCGTGTTGTGGCCCACGAACAAGGCACCAGCGCGCGTGATGCGATCCGCCACTCCGCGGGCATCGCGCATCTGGACCGAAACGTGCTCGGCTGCGAGCACATTGCTCAGTTCGATCAGACGCTCGACGCTGCTGACCACCAGGGCCGTACCGTGGCGCTCGATCGATTCTTCAGCGATGGCTCGGCGCTTGCGCCCACGGGCGTCGAGTTCGGGCAGAGTGGCCAGTTGACGCCTGACGGCTGCGTCGACGGCTCGCGCCATTTCGGGCCCAACGGTGATCAACAAAGCGTACGCGTCTTCGTCGTGCTCGGCCTGGGACAACAGATCGGCCGCGACGACCTCGGGATTGGCCGTATCGTCGGCCAGCACCAAGATTTCGCTCGGCCCAGCGATGCTGTCGATGTCGACTTGGCCGAAAACGAGGCGCTTGGCGGCCGCGACGTAGATATTGCCGGGGCCAACGATCTTGTCCACTGCCGGAATGGTCTCCGTGCCGTAGGCCATGGCCGCGATGGCCTGGGCTCCACCGAAGTCGATCAGCGCAGTGACGCCGGCCAGATGACAAGCGGCACGCACTTCGACGCTGGTGTCCGGACTGGCTAGGTAAATTTCATGGACACCGGCCACCTGAGCGGGGACGGCGCACATCAAAACGCTCGACGGATAGCAGGCCTTGCCACCCGGCGCGTAGATGCCGGCACGTTGAACGGCGGTGACGCGACTCGACAGCGTGACGCCTTCCTCGATGTACTCGAAGGTTGCGAGCTGCTTCTTCTGGTGCTCGTGGTAGCGGCGGATGCGAGCCGCTGCCACGGTGAGTGCCTGGGCGAGCTCGCTGGGCAAAGCGGCCAATGCTTCGGCTCCACCGTAGTCGCGGATCTACAGGGGCGAGGGCTTGCGCTGCTCGAAGCGCTCGACGTAGCGCAGCACGGCGGCGTCACCGCCCGAGCGCACGTCGTGCAAAATTTCTCGAACAACGGCTTCGACTCGATCCAGATCGGTATCACCACGGCGCGCCAACAGGCTCAGCGCCTCGGCGAAATCGCTCTGGCCGTCGGTGAAGAGGGAAAGGCAGGGGGGCACGAGCGGGTTCTAGCTCGACAACCCTTCTTTTCAAGGCGCCCAGGCGCGCCGCGTTTCTTCGAGGCCCGACTCCAGATCCGTGGCGCCGGCCGCCTTGGCCGCGGCGATCGCCGACTTGAGCCGGGTGAGTGCTTCCTCGTAGCGTTTGCGACCGTACGAGACGTGCGCCAACGCGCCAAGGATCTTGGCGCGATCGGGGCTTGTCGGACCGGCCAGATCGAGAGCTTCTTGGAGAATGCCGTCCGCGTCGGCGAAGTCGCCGGCGCGCGTGAGCGAAGCGCCGAGCTTACGACTGAAAATCAAGACAGCGCGCATCGGGTCGTCCAACTCGCCGCGCGCAATCTCGCGTCGTGCCACTTCCAAGCCACGGCGGAGCGCGAGCACTTCGGCTTGCGTGTCGCCAACGGCCGTGGCGCGGTCGGCCACCTGCTCGAGCAACAACAGAGCCTGGAAGGCCTCTTGGCAGTGGTAGGCGTGCTCGGCGCGCACTTCGAGCGGACCGCGCTTCTTGTCCTCGATGCGCAGTGCCCGGCGGTGTAGCTGGCGGCGCGCCTCGATGGGGATGCCAGCCAAGGACAACTGTCGGAGCAAGGGGTGACTAAAGGTCGCGCAACCGGCCGAGACGGTGATCATGCCGCGCCCCAACAAGGCGTTGACGGCCGTCTCGATGCCGTCGACCTGGACCAGTTCGGCGACCGTGGAGATGGCTGCGCCGAAGCCCAAGATGGCCAACCCCTGGAGCACGCGGCGGGCGTCCGCGTCCAGCGTCACCAAGCGCTGCGCGATCAGATCGCCGAGACGCTCGGGAGCCTCGGTCCCGCCTTCGAACTGAAATCGCAGAGCCTGGTCGAGGTAGAGCGGCAGAGTGGCCTCGCGCAAGGGCACGAGCGCCGTTGCGCTGAGCAGCGGCCGGACGTCGGAGGGCGTCAGTCCTTCGATGCGTCGCGCGACGGTGCGCTCGGCGCCCCAGCCGGCATCGAAGCCGATGGCATGTGCGCCAACGATCAAGGCACCTACCGGGGGCGGATCGCCCAGAACGTCCGAGAATGCGTGGAGCGACGGGCCGTCCATGCGCTCCAGGTCGTCGAGCAAGAGTACCGGCAAGCCGGGACCGCGTGCTGCGCCGCGAACCAACGCCCAGCGCAGTGCGCTAGCCAAACAGTGACGTCGTTCCATCGGTGAGCGACTGTCGCCTCGCTGCGGGCCACGGAAAATTTCGTGCAAACCGCGGCGCGCGTCGCTCGAGGCATCGACGAACTCTTCCGCCTCGATCACGGCCGGCGTCAGCCGGGCCAGAGCGCGGATGGCGCTCGACAGGCCGGAATAGGCTACGCGCGCACCGTGCGCATCCGGTTCAACGTTGATGATGTGATCGCCCTGCGAACTCATGCTTTGGGCGAACTCTTCGAGAAGGCGACTCTTGCCCGCACCCGGTTCGCCCACGATGCGTGCGGCCAGGACGCTCGAGCCAGTAGGCCTGCGCGAGGCCAAGAACTGCAGATCGTCGCGTCGCCCAACGAAGGGCGGCGGAAACTGGAGAGAGCGTTCCTGAGGCAACGGGGCGCTGCATTCGCAGCAATAGCGCGCCACAGGTACGCGGTAGCTGCATGCCTCGCAAATTGTCGTTTCCCCCGCGACCAAGCTGGGTGCCAGCGCTTCGACCGGCGTTTTGATCTCGACGGCATTGCTCTGCGTATCCAGAGCGCGGCCGAGCGCTTCGGAGAACTCGTGCGCGTCTTGGAAACGGTCGGCCGCGGACTTGGCCAAGGCCTTCTTGACCACGTCGGCCATCGCGGCCGAAATGTCGCGGCGCGGCGCGATCTGACGCGGATCGGGCGCGGGCACCGACAGGTGCATCATCACGACCTGTGTGGGGGTTTCGCCTTCGAACGGCAGCCGACCCGTCAAGAGCTGGAACAGCATGACGCCCAGCGCGTACAGATCGCTCCGCCCGTCGATATGGTCGCCGCGTCCCTGTTCGGGCGCCATGTAGTCGGGTGTGCCGCAGACGATGCCCGGACTGGTGACGCCCGTGCCGGGTACATCGGCGCGCAACTTGGCCAAGCCAAAATCGACGACCTTGACGAAATCGCCACCACGCCGCAGCGGCTGCAGAATGATGTTCTCGGGCTTGAGGTCGCGGTGCACGATACCCAGATCGTGGGCTTCGCCGAGCGCGGCCAAGACCTGACGCAAGACATCGACGATGCGCGGCACCAGCAGCGGCGCTTCTTCGTGCACCACTTGCGCCAGATCCCGCCCACGGAGCAGCTCCATGACCAGGTAAGGCTGGCCGTCGTCGGTTCGACCGAAGTCGAAAACGGAAATGCTATTCGGGTGGTTCAGCTGACTGGCGGCGCGTGCCTCGGTCAAGAACCGAACTGCCGAGTTGTCGTCCGCCAAGAGCTGCGGATGGATGATCTTCACCGCCACGGTGCGCCCCAAGACGCTCTGCTCGGCGCGGTAGACGCGGCCCATGCCGCCCACGCCGATCAACTCCAGGATATGATAGCCGGCGGGTAGCGTGGTGCCGATGAACTTGTCACCACCGCGGCTGAGCACGGTGCCAACAGGGAAGCCGCACGAAGGGCAGTATTGGCTGGCGTCCGAACAAGGTTTGCTGCAATGCGGACAAGGGCGCTCCCCAGTCCGATTGTTCGGCGAGATCCCGTTCGGCTGTAGAGCGCTCATGTGGGTGCTCCGCGAGTGTCCCCGACTTCATGTTTCTCTGCAAACCCGTGGGGTCGGCCGGGGCCGGGACCCCAGGGGAGAGTCAGTGTAGGGTAGATTCCGATGGCCGAACGAATTCGCTTGGGGGAGCTGCTCGTCGACACTGGACTCGTCACGCGAGCCCAGCTCCAAGAGGCTCTGCTCCGCCAAAAAGAGGACAAGCGTCGCTTGGGCGAGCTGTTGGTCGCGGCTGGAGTGATTACCGAAGCCAAGGTCACGCAGGTGCTGAGTCAGCAGCTCAGCGTGCCTTGGGTGTCGTTGTCGCACATCGACTTCTCTCGCGCCCTTCTCGATTTGGTCTCGACCGACACGGCCCAGAAATATGGCGTGGTGCCCATCTACGTCCGCCGAGGCAAGAACCGCACGCAAACTCTCTACGTCGCAATGCAGGATCCGACCGAAAGCGAAGCGCTCGAAGAAATCGCAGCGTTCTCGGGCTTGCCTGTACGCGCGATGATCGCTCCACCTTCCGATATTCGCGGTGCCATTCGTGCCTATTACCTGGGCCTTCCGCCCGAAGACGGGCCTCCTGCGTCGCTCCCCCTCTCGGGACCTGGGGAAACGATGACGCGAACGGGCGACTCGGAGCCGGCTTCGGGTTCGAGCGTCGCCCTCGAGAGCGCGCCGCCGAGCGGACGCGCGAAAGTGGACAGTGCGCCGGGGCTCGCGCTCGAGCAGATTCCGTCGCCACCCCCACACCCGCCGATGCTCGAAGTCGAAGAGCCCGCGCCCGACAGCGCCCCCGTCGAGAGTCGCGACGCCCGCATGCCGCGCCCCAAGCAGGCTCGAGCGCGTCAGAAGATGGTGACGCTGACGCTGCTCGACGGCACGCAAGTCACGTTGCCCGCGTCCCCCAAGGCCGAGGCCGGAAAGTCGGTTCCGCCAGCGCCCAGCGGCTTGACCGCGCGTGATCTCATCGAGGCGTTGCGCGCCCAGGCGGGCGGTGCCGACGCCTCGGAAGTCCTGGGTGAAGGCGTGAACTGGGAGCGCATGTTCGCGGCATTGCTCTCTCTGTTGCTCAAAAAGCACCTGATCACCGATTGGGAATTCGTGCGCGAGCTCAAGAGATGAGCCTCGAAGCCGAGCGTGTGTTGAGCGTCTACGAGCTCGCGCACGCACTCAAGAGAACCGTCGAGGCGGCCACGGCGGGCGTTTGGGTCGAGGGCGAGGTCGGACGATTGCAAAAGCCGGGCAGCGGGCACGTCTACTTCACCATGAAGGACGAGCAGCGCGACGCGACGATCGATTGCGTCATCTACAAGCGTGAGGCGGTTCGATACGCCAAATTGCTCAGCGAAGGCGCGCGCGTACAGTTGCTGGGTCGTGCGACGTTCTATCCGCCTCGGGGTCGCCTGCAGTGGGTCGCCGATGCGGTCCGACCGGCGGGGCAGGGTGCGCTGCTCGTCGCGCTCGAACGTCTCAAAGAGAAACTGCAGGCCGAGGGGTTGTTCGATGCTGCGCGCAAGCGAGCGTTGCCGACCGACCCCACCTGCGTTGGCGTGGTCACGAGCAAGACGGGCGCAGCTTTTTTCGATGTCGTCAGCGTCGCGCGTCGTCGCGGCCCGGTGCGCATCGTGCTCAGTCCTGCCGTTGTGCAGGGCGAGGGAGCTGCGAGCAGCATCGTGGCCGCGCTCGACCGCCTGGAGCGTCTGCGAGCGCTCGACGTCATCATCCTCGGTCGCGGGGGTGGCTCGAAAGAAGACCTGATGGCGTTCAACGACGAACGGGTCGTACGCCGGGTCGCCGCCTGTCGCGTCCCCGTCGTCAGCGCCGTGGGTCACGAGGTCGACGTGTCCTTGTGCGACGGCGTGGCCGATGCGCGCGCCGCGACACCTTCCCAAGCGGCCGAACTCGTGGTGCCAGACGCGCGAGCTCGCCATCAACTGCTCGTCCGACTCGAACGACACTTGGGCCGTGTGGCGCAGGGTCTAGTCGGCCGCGCGGCTCTCGACGTCGCGCGGCTCGGGCGACGGTTGGGCGATCCGCGCGTGCTGCTCGCCGAGCGTCAACAAGGCCTCGATGAACTCCACGAGCGCGCTCGAGCATGCCAGCGGCTCGCCTTGACCCAGCGTCGCCGACGTCTACTGGAGCTCGAAGGGCGCTTGGCGCAGCGTCACCCGCGCGCGGTGCTCTCTTCCAGCCGAGCGGAACTGTGGCCGCTCTCGGGACGCCTTCATGCGGCACAGCGCCGGAGCCTCGATCGCGCGGGCAGCAACCTGCGTTCGCATGCCCGCGCTCTGGGGGCTCTCAGTCCACTGGCCATTCTGGGGCGCGGCTATGCGCTCGCCTTCGACTCGGAGGGGCGCGCCATTCGTGAGGCCGCTGGGCTTCGGCCCGGCGACCCGATCAGCGTACGTGTCGCCCAGGGCGGTTTTACGGCACGGGTCGAAAAGGTGCGGTCGCCTGTTGCCGACTCCGGAGCTTTCGAGCATGAGCTAGCCCAGGACGAGGACAGCGGTTCGTGAGCGATCACTTCATTCTCATTGGGCATCCGGTCGGTCATTCGGTGTCGCCAGCCATTCATGCCCGTGCGTACGAGCTGCTGGGGCGTTCTGCCATCTACACGCTCGAAGATGCCCCCGACGCGCAGGCCGTGCGCGCGTTGGTCGAGAGACTGCGCAGTGGCGAACTGCGTGGCGCCAACGTGACCGTGCCTTGGAAGCAACTGGCGCTCGAGCTGGCCGACGAAGTCGATCCCTCCGCGGGCGCCGTCGGCGCGGCCAACGTTCTGGCTCTGTCGCCCAGCGGGCGCCTCGTGGCTCACAACAGCGACGCTTGGGCGCTCGCAGCCGAGCTACGCGCTGCGTCCCCGCGGCCTGGCGCTGCTCTCGTACTGGGTAGCGGCGGGGCGGCTCTCGCCGCGGTGGTCGGCTGTCAGCTGGCGGGTTTCGATCAAGTGCGCGTCACCGCGCGGCGCTTCGATTCTGCGTTGCCTGCAGAGCAGTGGCCGCTCGCGTCGCACTGGCAGCGTCTGGGTGCCCAAGTGGTCGCTTGGCCCGGACGTGATTCGGACTGTTGGCGCGGTCTGAGCGCGATTGTCCAAGCCACCAGCGCGGGAATGAAGGGCGCGCCAGGCGGCGTCGAATTGGCCGCAATCGTTCCTTGGGAGAGGTTGGAGCCGATCGTCGCCTACGACCTGGTCTACAATCCCCCGCGGACTCCATTTCTAGAACGAGCCGAGGCTGCGGGTCACCACGCGCTCGGGGGGCTTGGCATGCTGGTCGGGCAGGCCGCGCGCGCGATCGAGATCTGGTGGGGAGCGAAACCCGCCGAAGCACCTCTTCTTTTGGCGGCTCGCGCGGCGCTGGGCATCTGATGGGAGCCAAGGACAGCAGCCCGTGGCGTGGTTCGTGCGATGGCCCTTGGCCACACGCGCACGTGGGCGGCGAACTCGACCACGCCGAGTCCGAGTGGCTGATCACCAACGATCAAGGCGCGTACGCCATGAGCACGTTGGCCCTCATGCACACGCGTCGTCAGCACGGCATCTTGGTCACGCATCTGGGCGACGACTTCAAGCGCCACGTCGTGCTCAGCCACTTGGAAATGACCTTGGAAGTGGGAGGTCGCTCCTTCCAGCTGTCGACCCACCAGTTTCCCAACGTCGCGCCGACGCCCGGCTACCGACTGCTGGACAGCTTCACGCAAGATCCGCTGCCGCGCTGGGTCTATCGATTGCCCCAAGGCACGGTCGAACGAACCATCACGCTGGTGCGCGGCCATCGCGCCGTGATCACCGCTTTTACTTGGTCGGGCAAGGAACCCGCACGTTTGACGTTGCGGCCGCTCATGCCCATGCGCCTTTCGGACACCTTGTGCCTCGAGCATGGAGCGATGTTGCAGAAAGTCACGCTGCGCGCGGGCGAGGTCGAGGTGCAGCCGGTTTCAGAGCTTCCTGCGGTCGTTTTCAGGCATTCGGGCGTTTTCATGGGTTCGCCTGATTGGTGGCGGAAGTTCGAGTACCTCGACGACCGTGGTCGCTACGAGGACTTTCAGGAAGACATGTGGTCGCCCGGTACTTTCGAGGTGACGTTGCAACCGCGCCGCACCGAGTATCTCATGGCGTTCGTTGGAAGAGCGCCTGCGGAGGCGCCTCAGGAATTGTTGATGGCAGCGGCGCAGCACGCGCTATCGTGCGATCCGGGCCAGCCGCGGGCTGCGGCAGTTCGCTCTCTGTCGGTGGCAGTCGAGAGCTTCGTTTTGGGCGATGGCGAAGCCATCGTCGCCGGTTTGCCCTGGCTCGACGTTTGGTCGCGCGATTGGCTGTTGGCGCTACCGGGAACGTTCTTGGCACGCGGGCAGCAAGAGCGCGCCGAGCGCTCGGTCGCGTTGCTCCTGGCGCGCCTGATCGATGGCTTTTTGCCCCAGCGACTGACTGCCGTGGAAGCCGCTCGCACGCCGTGCGTGGACGCGACGCTGTGGGTCTTTCCCGTCGTAGCGCGGATCGCTCGGACGTCCGTCGATGCGGCGACGTTTTTGGCTCAAATCATGCCGATGCTCGACGAGATGTTCGCGCGGCTTTCGAGCGGCCCGCGCACGACCGGGTGGCTCACCGACGAGGGCCTGCTCGAGAACTCGGGGGACCGACCTCTCACGTGGATGGACGCGCGAGTCGGGGACTACTTGTTCACACCCCGGCGCGGTCTGGCCGTGGAACTCCAAGGTCTGTGGGTGCAAGCCGCGCGCTGTTACGCGGAGCTGTGCGAGACGGTGGGTCAACCCGAAGGCGCTGACGAGGCGCGGCGCGCCATCGAGAAGGCTCGAGCGGCCTTCGCGCGCCGCTTTTGGAATCGTGAAGCTGGCTACGCCTACGACTGCATCAGTCCAGGCCTCGACTTCGATCAGAGTTGGTCGGATCCAGCCATTCGCCCCAACGCGCTGATCGCTGTCGCTGTGGCGCCCGAGCTGTTCGAGAACTGGCAGCGTCTCGACGTGCTCAGCCGGGTCGAAGAATTTCTCCTCACCGAGCGTGGCATTCGCACTCTCGATCCCCGGCACTCGTTCTATGTCGGAAATTCCGGCGGAACCATCGAAGAGCGGCGTGCGGCTTCGCACCAAGGCACCGTTTGGCCCCACCTCTTGCTCTACTACGTCCGCGCCAAGCTCCACGAGTATCCCGAGGATCGGGAGGTGCTGACCGAACTCGTCGAGCGAGCCCTCTTGACCGGTCGAGCTCTGGGCTATGTGAGCCAGAACGCAGACGGCGACCCGCCGCATCGCTGCCGGGGCAGTCCCGCCTACGCCTCTGCGACGGCCATGCTGCTCGAGGCGCTCGTGCTCGACTTGGGCGGCTGAGAGCGGTTGCTTCGCTCCCAGCGTGCGCGGCCTTCGGTTTTCACCAGCGGCGCGACGCTCAGTCGTCCGAAGCCATGAACTTCAGCAGATCGTTGCTGGTCGACAAGACCAGATGGGTCTTCGGATCGATACCGCGTTCGTAAGCTTCGAGCGTGCGTGTGAATGAATAGAACTCAGGGTCCTTGTTGTATGCGTTGGCGTAAATGGTGATACTTTGCGCGTCGCCCTCGCCGCGGAGTTCCTGAGCCTTTTCATACGCTTGCGCGAGTAAAATCGCCTTGAGCTTGTCGGTGTCGGCGCGGATTTTAGCCGCCTCTTCTTCGCCTTCGGAGCGGTAGCGCTTGGCGATGCGATCGCGCTCGGCGCGCATGCGTTGGAATACGCTTTCTTCGACTTCTTGTGACAAATCGGCGCGCTTGATGCGCACGTCAACGAGCTGGATGCCGAACAGTTTGACCTGCTGGCGGGCACTCTGGGCCACGCTGTCCATCAACGGATCGCGTTCGCCGCCGATGATGTCGCTAAAGTCGTGGCTGGCGATCTTGCGGCGCAGCTCGCTGTTGACGATGTCGTCCAGCCGCGCTTTGGCGCCAGAGACGTCGCGTACCTTCTTGAAGAAGGTGATGGGGTCGACGATGCGCCAACGGGTCACGGGATCCGCCACCAGCTTGTTCTTGTCGAGTGTTTGGTACTCGGCGGGTGGCACGTCACTCGTCAAGATGCGCTTCTGCATGCGGTGCACCGTGTCGGCAAACGGCGACTTCCACTTCAAGCCAGGGTCCGTGAAGCTGTAGCGGTACTCGCCGAACTTGGTGATGATGCCCTGTTCCCCTTCTTGGACGACATAGAACGAGTCCAGGCCAATCCAGATCCCGACCGCAATCAGAACGATCCAGGTGAAGCGATTCATGGTGCAGCTCCGTTGGTCGCAGCCACGGCTCGAGCGGCGCCAGCTGGTCCACCGAGCGCCAGAATGGGCACTGTAGAACCAGCCAGGGCGCCGTCGACGATCGTCTTCTGCTCGACCTTACCCAGCACGCGCTCCATCGTTTCCAGGTACATGCGCCGGCGCGTTACCTTTTGCGCCTTTTGGTACTCGGTATGGACCGAGCTGAACTTGTGGGCATCGCCCTTGGCCATGAGCATGCGTTGCTCCTTGTAGCCTTCGGCCTCTCGGATCGTGCGTTCGGCTTCGCCTCGCGCGCGAGGAATGACGTCTTCTTGGTAGCCGCGCGCCTGGTTGATCAGCTTTTCCTTCTCCTCGCGCGCTCGCACGACGTCGTGGAAAGCGTCCTTCACTTCGGCGGGAGGGTCGACGCTCTGCAACTTTACCTCCGAAACGGAGATGCCGCTTTGGTAGGCATCCATCAACCGCTGTAGCGTCTCGAGCGTGTCTTGTTGGACGTCGCCGCGCCCCCGAGTGATCGCGTCGTCGATTGTCGTGCGACCGATCACGGAGCGTAACGCGACTTCGGAGGCCGAACGCAGTACCTCTTCGGGGTCGGCCAAGCGGAACAGGTACTTGCTGGGATCCGCGACGCGGTACTGAACGGTCATGTGTGCCTCGACCATGTTGCCGTCACCGGTGATCATCTGCGCTTCTGCTGGGCGATTCTCGTCTCCGCGAAATCCCACTTCGATGCGGCGCACCTCCGAGGTGTTGACGGTGTCGACCGTCTGCACGACCGGAATGCGAAAGTGCAGCCCGGGCTCCGAACGGCTCGTTTCGCGCCCCAGCGTACGGAGTACCGCAATTTCTCCGGGTTCGACCTGGTAGAATCCGGTGAGCGCCAGCACGACCAGGATCAAAGCGACCACGATCGGGCCCAGCCCGCGCGCTCGCTTTTGCAGCACGGACATCACCCCCGCAAGGATGTCTGCTGGATCGTTCGAACTGCCACCACCACCGCCGTATCGCTCTGCCATTTTCTACGATGCTCCGGTCCGCACCGTAACGGCGGGGCACGGGGAAGCAACCCCGTTACTGGCGTATGCGCCAATGGCCTGCGTAGGTCCGCCCAAGTTCGTCGCACGTCGGATCGGTTACGATCAGTTCCGGGCGAGCATCGCGACAGTAGACGATGGTGTTTTGCCGAAATGTGCGACCGAAATCGATGGCTTCTTGACGATCGATCGAATGCACCAGCCACGAAGGCTCGCGCCAAGCGGCGTCCGGTTCGTCTTCGAGACCGACGCAGGTCTCGACGCGGTAGCAGCCCAAAATCAACAGATCGCGCATGACCTGGTGTCGCGAGTCGTTGACCTTGCGGGGCAGCAGCATCGAGCGCGGATTGTAGGCGGTCAGGATGGCGAAGGGTTGACGGAGTAGGTCTGGTAGGTCGCCGTCGTTCTTCAAGATTTCTCCATCGAGCGACACGCGGATCGTGCCGCCGGCAGACGGCAACTCGTAGATGGTGCTGATGTAGGAACGAAGGAGGTTCTGGTCCATGGGCTAGCGAGAAAACCGGTAGCCTACTCCGCGCACGGTGAGCAAGTGCCGCGGTGAACTGGGGTCGTCTTCCAGCTTCGAGCGCAGCTGGAGGAGGAAGTTGTCGATGGTGCGCAACGTCCCGTGGTGGTCCGGACCCCAAACGAGTGTCTGAATTTCTTCCCGTGACAGCACCTGCCCCCGTGCCGACACCAAACACCACAGCACGTCGAACTCGGTAGCCGTCAAGTTGACCAGCGTTCCGCCTCGATGGACCTGCCTCGTACCCGCATCGATGATCAGCTGACCTGCGACGACGCGCACCTGATCGTCAGGGGCGAGCTGCGCCGGAATGTTCTGCCCGGCGGCCCGGAGCATCTCGCCGCGTCGCAGTACGGCTTTCACACGTGCCAGCAATTCGGCAAGGCCAAAAGGCTTGGTGATGTAGTCCTCCGCACCCAGGTCGAGGCCCATCACCTTGTCCGACTCAGAGCCGCGCGCAGTCAGCATGATCACCGGCACGGTGCTCTTCTTTTCTCGCAATCGCTGGACGACTTCGAAGCCGTTCTGCCTCGGCAACATCACGTCCAAGATGATCAGATCCGGTGGGTGGGCCAGTGCGTGTTCGAGGCCCGACTCTCCGTCGCTTTCGGTCTCGACCGTGTAGCCCTCCGCCGTCAGGTTCATCTCCAGACCCAGCGCGATGCTTTCGTCGTCTTCGACGATCAGGACGCGCGCACTCATGCCTTCATCTCCGAGGCTCGAGGTAGGACGAGTGAGAACGTGCTGCCGTGATCGGGGCGGCTTGCCAGCTCCACACGGCCGCCGTGGGCCTTGACCACGTGGTGAACGATGGCCAAGCCCAGCCCCGAGCCCTCTTGCTGGCGCGAGAGACGATCGTCGACGCGATAGAACTTCTGAAAAATCCGCGAATGCTCTGCCAAGGGGATACCGATGCCGTTGTCCGACACGGAAATGTACACGGACTTGGCCGATTCGGCGCAGCGCAATTGGACCCGGCAAGGCTGACCGCCGTATTTGGACGCATTCGTCAGAAGGTTGAGCAGAGCATCCGAGAGCGCGCCACGGTCCGCGTGAATGATCACGTTCTCGGGCGGAAAGGCAACGTCGAGGTCTACGTCGCGGCGAATGCGCATCGGCTCGAAGGCCTCGACCGCACTCTGCACGATTGACCGCAAATCCGTATCCACCATGTGATACTCGCGCCGCCCGCTCTCCATGCGACCCCAATCCAGCAACCGATCGATCAACTCTTGCAGGCGGCGGCTTTCGCGTTCGAGCGCTTGGATACACTTCTGCTGCTGAGCAGGTTCATTCTCGCGCAGCGCCAACGTCTCGGTGAACAGACGAATCGAGGTGAGCGGCGTCCGCAGCTCGTGACTCACCTTGGAGACGAAGTCGCTTTGCAGTCGTGAGACATTGGCTTCGCGTCGTACGAAAACCCAAACCAAGATGACGCCAGTGATGGTGGCGCCGGACAGGGCCAGCACCAAGATCCCCAAAATGACGGTCTTGGCCTCGAATCCCCCAAAAAAGAGCAACACCATGCCGATGATCAACAACAGCGCAGTGGGCACGATGATCAACGAAACGAGCAGGAGCACGATGCGCCGGTAGCCAAAATCGACGAGCTCACGTGACGCCACCTGTTCATGCTACCAGGGTTTGCCGACGAACGCCGCTCCAGAGAACCCGTGCTGCTGCCTGCAATCTCGAAGAAAACCGCGCTCGGCTGCGGAGCTGTAGCGCTCGCTGGGCTGCTTTCGGCTCTGGCCTTGCGCGGCTGGCTGACCGAGCGCGTGCTGAGGCGGAGCCGCGCGCTGGCGGAACTCGTGGCCGAACTCGAACCGCCTCGGACCGAAGTCGCCGAAAGCGAAGCCGTCCTCCGCGAGTTTGCGCAGCAGACCGAAACTCCGCTTGCGATGCCCGATGCCGCTGGTAGCGCGCCGCAGGCTCTGCGCGCGCACGCTCCTGTGCCCACGGCTCCGGTCGCAGTGTCGGAACTCGACGTGCGCAACTGGGCGCGCCTCGGCGTCGTGCCGCGGGCTCGCGTTCGCACGGCCGCAGATGACCTACCCGCAGGGCTGGAGGTCGATGGCGGCTCGGCCTGGATCCCGGGGCTGGAGAACGGCGATCGCCTGATCGCGGTGGATGACCAGCCCGCTACGGAGCGCGAACGGGTGGTGCGTTTGGTGCTCGAGGCGCGCGGCCGAGGGCAGGCGGCGATTGTGGCGACTTTTGCCCGACGCACGAGTCAGGGCGTTCAGAAGTTCAAGGTGATCATTTCGCAGCCTTACGACCGTTGAGAGTCGCTCTTCTGGCGGGCGGCGGTTTGGTGTATCCCTCCCCAGGAGCCACCCATGTCCCGCACAGTATTCTGCAAAAAACTCGGTCGCGACGCGACCGGTCTCGAGAAGCCGCCCATCAAGGGCGCGGTCGGTCAGAACATCTTCGAGAACGTCTCGGCCGAGGCTTGGAAGGCGTGGCTCGAGCATTCCAAGATGTTGATCAACGAGTACCGTCTCGACCTGACGAGCGAGGGCGGTCAGAAGATTTGGTACACCGAGATGGACAAGTACTTCTTTGGTGAGGGATCGGCAGCTCCGCCCGACTTCGTCGCCGACAAGCCTGCAGGCGAAGAGCCGGTGGGCGAGAAGGTCGACTGAGTCACTCGTCGCGCTCGACCCAAATGTTGGGCACGCCCGGTTCGTCACCGGGCTCGACGTGGACAATCCGAGGCCGACAGCAAACTGCACAGTCCTCGACGTAGGACTGTGACTCACCACCCCCCAAATCGATGCTGAGTTCGTCGAACTCTCCGCAAAACGGGCACTGCACGCTGGCTCGGGAACGGCGGCGAGGCACTAGTGCAGAGTCCGTCTACCCGTCAGGGCCCAGGCGATGAACGTCTCGATTGAAGCGCGCTCGGCTGCTGCGTGCATTCGCCAGCGGGCTCCCAAGTACTCGTGGAAGATCTGGGGAGCCAAGGCTGACGTCTGGTGACCGAGCGAACGGCTGGTGTCGCGGCCGGCTTCCCACTCGGCTTGAGCGAGCGCACGTGCACGGAACTCTGGGTTGCGCGCAGCGCCGAGCCCCGCCAATTGGTAGGCGCGTGCTCCTGCGACGTCGCGTGGTACTTCGAGCGCAGCGGCCGCCGTCTCGACGGCGTCCAGCGTGTGGCAGACGGCGGACGTGGAGAAGTGCGCCGCCAGCGAGGCATAGCGGAGCACGACTTGATCAGCGTGTTGGCCGAGCGGCGAACTGTCGGGGGAGCCCAGGGCCTGAGCCTTCCGGACGGCCACGACCGTGGCACGCTCGACCACGGGCAAAGCGGCGAAGCACAGCGTCCGTTGCGAGCGAACGTGTTTGTCGTCGCTTGTGCCTGCGGCCCATGAAAGGGCTCCGTCCAGCCCGGAGAGCAACGTCGCTGCGGCCGAAGGAGGCACCGACGACACGACCGCCTGTCGGGCCAGGGTCGCCACTAGTGTGATCAAGCCCCGATGCTCGAGCGAGCCCGCGTGCACTGCGCGACAGAGGCGCTCGAAGTCGATGGGGCCGGCGCCGGCCAATTCTTCGCCGGGCGCCACCAGGGGCAGTCGCGTGCGCTCCGCCATCAGCGGCAAGCCGAGGTGACTTCGGGTGGGTCGAAGCCCATCAGGTAAAAGAGCGTGTCGAGTCGGTCGTGGTGATTGAACAGCGAATGCGCCACGGCCTGCACGCGCGGTTTGGCCTGATAAGCAATGCCGAGACCGGCCGCCTGGAGCATGAGGATGTCGTTGGCGCCGTCTCCGACGGCGATGGTTTGTTCGAGACGCACGTCGTAGACGTGCGCCATATCGCGCAGCACTTGTGCTTTGCGCTCACTGTCGACGATCGTGCCGAGCACGTTGCCGGTGAGCACGCCGTGTTCGACTTCGAGCTCGTTGGCAAAGGCAAAATCCAGGTTGAATCGCTCGCGTAGCAGGTTGACGAAAAAGTCGAACCCACCGCTGACTAGACCGACGCGCAGGCCCAATCGCTTGGCCGTGCGGACCAAATCGTGGCCGCCAGGCGAAAGCTCGAAGCGATCACAGAGTTCGAGGGCGCGATTCATGGGCAGCCCGCGCAGGAGCTTGACCCGTTCGCGCAGCGCGCCCTTGAAGTCTAGCTCACCGCGCATGGCGGCTGCCGTGATGGCAGCGACCTCGTTTTTCACGCCCGCCAGCTCGGCCAGCTCGTCGATGAATTCGCCTTTCACGAACGTCGAGTCGACGTCCATGCACAACAGGCGCTTGCTCTTGCGGTAGAAGTCGTCGCGCTGCACGGCGACGTCGACACCCAGGGTCGGGGCCAGGGCCAAGAGCTCGCTGCGCAAGTCGCGCAGGTCTTCCACCGGAAAGCCGCCGCCTTCGGTCTTGATGGCGCACAGCTCCACGCCAAGCAGCAGAGGCTGTCCGAGCGAGCGGGTCTGGCGCACGTTCAATCCCCGAGTGAGCAGCACCCGCGTCACCTCGGCCAGAGGCGTGCCGCCCGACTGCTCGCCGAGCAAGGTCACGCATACGCCGCAAGCGAGCGCGTCGCCTTCGGCTGCGCCTCTGCGTGCAGGCACGACCTCGAGGTGCAAAGCGTGCGCACCTGCGTAGTGGCGCACGGCCTTGACGGCTGCCCCATCGACGCGTTCGTGCACGACCAGGGCCAGCGACAACGAACCGAAGACAGAATTCTGGTGCAGGTCCACGACCGAGGCCTCGGCGCGGGCGATCAAGAGCGAGAGTTCGGCTAGGATCCCCGGCGCGTCGGGCCCCGAAAGATGCAGGACCAAGAGCTGTGAGGCAGCCGGAGGCGTCATGTGGGCCGAGAAGGTAGCACGACGGAGCGCCGGCGAAAGAAAGCTAGTTCCAGCCCATTTCGACGCCCAGGCTGGGTATCGTCAGCGGGGCAGAGCCTCGATCTTCGCAGGCTTGGATGCCGCAAATGCGGCTCGAAACCTGGCCTGTGTTCGTGGCGTTGAGCACCTCCAGGTACGCCGACCAGAAGTAGGTCTCCGTCACGTACCAGCGCTTGGACAGCTTCAGGTCGAGGCGCAAGAAGGGGTCGCTGCGACTCTGATCGAAGACGAAGCCTTCGAGCGTCGTGCGTCGGCCAGGCACACCCGACATCGCCGCGAACTTGCCAGACAGCCGCCAGTTGGCTCCCAGATCGTAGGTGAGTGCGAGGTTCAGCACATGAGGACGATCGTAGCCAGCTATCGTCGTGATGCCGTCGAACGAACGGGACGATGAAGAGAACGTGTAGGACAGCAATCCGCCAAGTCGGCGCGTCAGCGGCCGCTTGATGAAGACCTCGATGCCGGCGGCTCGCCCCAGGGCGCGCTTGTCGCGGCTGGTTTCGTCGATTGACAGCGATTGGCTGAGACCGATGGGGTCGCTCATGTTCTGCGTGGTGTTGATGAAGAAGCCGAGCGAAGCGGTGACTTCCCAGGGCAAGGTCGCCTCGAAACTCGAAGAGGCTTGGAGACTTTCTTGAAGGCCGCCTTTCAGACCGCCCACGGCCGCGCCCGGGATTTGCGGCACGAAATTGGGCGATTGGTGGGCGAGCGCCAGAGCGTGCACCGCCCGCAGCCGCGGTGTGAGCTTGTAAGCGGCCTGAATGCGCGGGTCGACGCCAAAGGCCGAGTCGCCGAGCGAAGTGTACAAGTCGGCGCGCACACCGGGAATGATCTGGATCGGCCCATTGGGCAAGAGGACCAGATCGACGTAAGCGCCGCCCGTCGCGTCCGTGCGGGCCGGAAAGAGCTCTAGATAGATTTCGGGTTCGGCCACGGCCGGGTCGACGTCCATGCCGTAGTTGTCGATGGACAGATCGCCACCGCTCCGCAAGACGACATCGGGCGTGCGGTGCTCGAACGAGACGCGGCTCATCAGGGCGCTGTCGGACACGAAGCCTTGAACAGACTGGGTTTGGTCGCGGCCGAGCGTCACGGCCCAACGAGCACGCGTACGCTCGGAAAACTCGTGATCCCAACGCACGTCCACGCGGTGAAACTCGGTGCCGCCCGCGGTTTGACCGCTTCCGCCATAGTCGAAGGCGCCGAAAGTGAAGACGCTCAGCTCGTCCTTCTTGCCCAGCTTGTAGCCAACGAGACCTTGGTAATCCCAATAGTCGATGCGCTGCCCGGGACTTGCGAGCGTCAGCAAAAGACCAGTGTAAGAGTAGCGCCCGCTGAGCAGGGCGTAGCCTTTGCCGTTGGCGAAGGGGGCCTCGACGAATGCGCCCGCGTCGATCAAGCGCACGTTCGCTTCTGCCCGGAACATATCGCGGGGCTTGGCCATCGTGGCTTCGACCGTGGCCCCAGCGTAGCGACCGAAGCGAACTGGCGCGGGCCCCGCATTCAACGTCACCTGCTCCAAGAACGCCGGATGAATCACCGACGGACCCAAAAACGCGTGGTACAGCAAGGGCACACGAACGCCGTCGATGAAATAGCCGACGTTGCCGGGTGGGGCGCCGCGCACGAAGAACAAGGGCAAGCCCGTGGCCATGGGCGTCACGCCGGGCATGACCTCGACCGATCGCAGGGGGTCGTCGAAAGCGCCGGCCAGATTGCGTGTTTCGGCGCGACTCATCCGCCTGCCCGCCGGATCTTCGAGCTGGCCCAGGACGACGACTTCCGCCATGGGCTCGCCGCGACTGGTGAGCGGCTGGGGCGCTGGCGGCGTGTTGGGATTCGCGTCGCGGGGGGCGGCTACCTCGGGTTCTTTGCTTGGCTCGAAGTTTACCAAAAAGTGGATGCGCGCGGCGACGGCGCGATCGCCTTGCCGCGCCGGCTCGAAGCGCCAGCCCAACGCGGCGGCGGCGGCGGCGGTCGCGTAGGGGTCCGGGCCGGAGACGACATGGGACTGTGTGACGACGCCGGTCTGGTCGATGACGAGCTCCAAGATGACTTCGGCCGCCGCGGTTTCCGACTCGAGCGGGGGAATGTCCGTCTGGATCGGCGTGGGGGGCGAAACCGTCTTGGAGCTGCCCTCGCGCTGCCTGTCGGGGGCGCGCTCGCTGGGTTTCTCCGAGCCCGTGGGGCGCATCGGTTCAGCGGCCGCGACCGTGCCGCTACCCAGAATCCCGGTCATGAGGCAGAGCGCGGTGATTGAGCTCCTACCTCCCCGGGCTGTTTCCCGCCTTACCTTCAAGAAAGCCTCGCTCGAGGGAAGCATGCGGCCCCGAGCGCGGCAAGGAACGCGTCTGGATCTCGGGCTTTATTCGGCTAGCTTCCTGCCCCCGAGTCATGGCCAAGAAGAGCGCAGTCGAGCTTCAACTGCTTCGGCAGCTGAAGAAAACCTCGGAGGACTTCCGACTCCTCGAAGCGGGCGATCGCATCATGGTAGCGGTGAGCGGCGGCAAGGACAGCTACGGCCTGCTCCACCTGCTCGCCGACTTGCGGACGCGTCTGCCTTTCCCCGTCGAACTGGTGGCCGTGCACCTGGATCAGGGTCAACCGGGCTACGACGGGACTCGCTTGCTTGCTCATCTCGAAGCACAACCGGTCCCCTTCGAAATTTTGCGCGAAGACACCTATTCGGTGGTCGTCGAACACGTGACCGATGGCGGCACCTATTGCTCGCTCTGCTCGCGTCTGCGCCGAGGAGTGCTCTATCTGGCCGCCGAGCGGCTCGGCTGCAACAAGATCGCGCTCGGCCATCACCGCGACGACGCGCTCGAGACCTTCCTGATGAACCTGGTCTACGCGGGCAAGCTCCAGTCGATGCCGCCCAAGTACAGGACGGACGACGGCCGCTTCGAGGTGATTCGGCCGCTGATCCAATGCGAGGAAAAGAAGCTGGCTGAGTTCTCGGTCGAGCAATCCTTTCCGATCTTGCCCTGCAACCTCTGTGGTTCGCAGGACGGACTCAAACGCGATCGCATGACGGAGTTGCTCACTCAGCTCGAAGCCGAGCAACCGAACGTCAAGAGCGTCATGATGGCCGCTCTGGGCAATGTCTGTCCCACGCATCTCCTGGATCGCGATCTGGGCCGCGCCTGGGAGCAGCGCGATCCGTCCATTCCCGCCAAGGGCAGCCTGGGCGCTGGAAAGTCGCGACTCCTGCTCGAAGAGATGCAACCCGTAGGCGTCGCCGATGCGCCGCCGCCCGGTCGTCGGTTGCCTCTCGTGTCCTGACCGACCGACGGAATGAGCTTTTACCCCTGCGCGTTCAGACGAAAGTTGGACCCGATCTCGGACCGCCTGCTATGCGCCACTTCGTGAAGCTCCTTTTCGTCCCCGTGCTCACCGCCGGCTTGGTCCTGCTGCTGCCCTCTGTCGCTTCGGCTCACAACGACATCGAGTTCGCGGCTCACGGCGGCTATGGCTTCACCGGCAGTCACAACGTCGATTTCGACGGCGTCGCGGATCCCCAAGACGGCAGCCTCAGCTTCGATCCGGCGCCGGTGTACGGAGCGCTCGTCGGCTATCGGCTGGAGAAGGAAGGCTTCATCTACCTTTCCTACAGTCGCCAAGAGACGACTACCTACTACCGCACGCGCGGCAACCTGGACGTCGACAGCAGCCGTGGCATCAGCTTCGACTACTTCCAGTTCGGAGGTTACCTCGAGAGCTGGCGTGGACCTTTCGCGCCGTTCATGGGCGCGAGCATTGGCCTCAACCGCGTAGCCGCCTTGGGCGGTGCGCCCGGCCAAGATTTCTTCTTTGGCGGTGTGCTGGAGCTGGGCGTCAAGCTCGAGCTGACGCACAACATCCATCTGCGGCTGACCGGACGCTTGCCCATCACCTTCATCAATGGTGAATCGAGCGCGTTTTGCACTGGGGCTGCCGGCTGCATCAGCATCCTGAAAGCCGATCCACTCGTGCAGGGCCAGGCCCTGCTCGGTGTTGGCGCTGGATTCTGAAGCCTTACTGGTCGAACTCGATGGCGCGCTGCGGTTTGCGCACGTTCACCGTGTATTTCTGGATGCGCTCCAGATAGCTCTCGCGTCCGCGCAGTTTATCGAGGCGCTCGAGCGCGCCGATACCTAGGCGATCAGCCTTCTCGAGCAGGAGCCAGAGGGACTCGACCATGATCAGCTCGCCTTCTTCAGCAGGCTGGAAACCTGCGCTGGGAGAGCGACGACCTTGGCACGTGCCTGCTCGACACCCTTTTGAACCAGGCCGGGGCCCTTCTCGCGCGCGATCTCGGACAGTTCGACCGCGAACTCGCGGCCCAGAGCCATCGTCTTTTGCGCGTTGGTGGGGGCGCCCAGGATCGCGCCCTTGGCCCACTCCGTGAAGCCGCTGGCTGCTGTTTTGGCGCGCCTCACGACCCGTTCGACAGGCGTTGAATTCACGTGCTCCGCGATCTCGGTGATCAGATCCGCGGGGATGCTGCCGGTACGTAGCGGAGCGCGGTGCAGCGCGCTGCCAAAGCGCGGGTTCTGGGCGATGAACTCGCGGACCTTTTCGATAGTGAGGCCGTTCTTGGCCAGAGCGTTCTCGAACTCGGCCTCGGCCACCTTGCGCGCCTTGAACAAGTACATCTGCACACGGCTCTGGAAGTTGACGGCGCCGTCGCCGCTGGTTTCCACCGCACAATAGATGGTGCCCGCGAACTTCTCGGTGATCAGCGACTGCACACCGTCGGAAACGCTGGACGAGGGCATGCAGCCAAACGGCTTCACGCTCAGCGTCATCGTGGCCTTGTTCTGAACCACGTTGAGGATCAGCTTGCCGACCTCCATGTGGCCTTCGCCGCCGCGCAGGTTGTTGTCGTAGTAGGGCGCCGCGATTTCGGCGATCTCGTCCATATCGGGCAAGTGGTAGTCGTAGTAGCCGCCGGCGTAGGCAAACGTGTGGTAGGCCGCGCGCAGGCCCTTGTCGGCCGCCCACAGCGACAATTTGCGGGTGAAGGCGCCGTATTCGCCGATGCCGGCCAGGCCGTTCTTTGCCACGTCGTCGTAACGAAGCGTCTTGCGCTCACTGGTGTCGTACGCGACTTCCCAGATGTTGTAGAGCAGCCAGGCGGTAACGAACTGGATGTCGGCTTCGGCACCCTCGTGCTCGATGAAGCGCTGCAGACGGTAGTTGCCGTCGCCCTCGGTCGTCATGGCCCAGAACTCGCCGATGATGGCGACCTTGGGCTTGGGGATCGTGCGGTCGACCTCGATGGCCGAGAACAGACGCTTGCACTTCATCAACGCGAACAGAATGCTCTGGCCGTTGAGCAGCGCGTCGTAGCAAATGCGCTTGGACTGCTCGATGGCTTCATCGGTCGAGCCGGGCGTCACTTCGTAGGGACGGATGCGGTAGCCGAGTCCGTTGATGATGTCGCCGGCAATCAAGCCCTTCACCATGTTGATGAAGAACTTGGGGTTCATGTCCAGGCCGCTTTCCTCGCCGGTGGCCTGACTCAGGCCGCCTTGCTGCTGGAAGAGCATGACGCGAAAGCCATCGAAACCCGCGTCGCGAAGGGCCTTGCGGTACTCGGTGGTGTACATGCCAAAGCGACAGGGGCCGCAGGCACCGGCTGTGAGGAACACGTACTTGTCGATGATCTCCTCGGTGCTCATGCCCTTCTTGTCGCGCAAGTGAATGAGCACCTTCACCAAATTGCCGACGGTGAAGTAGGTCGGGTTGCACTGAGCGCGGTTGCCGAATTCCTTGCCGACACGAAGGGAGTCGTAGTCGGGCGCGTCCATGGCCAACACCTCATAGCCGGCGTTCTTGAGGCCACCGGAAACGATGTAGTCGTGCGCGACGGTCAGGCCACCGATCAACATCGTGATCTTCGAGCGCTCGGCCTTGGTGAAGGTGAGGTTGGCCATCTCTTCGACCCACTGCTCGGGCTCTTCGAGACCCAAGCGGGCCCGCTCCGCAGCTTCGAAGGCCAGGAGTTCGGCGTCGATGTCGAGCGCGCTAGCCATGGGAAGCGAACGCTTCTTTTCCGCACTGTCCACTGAGGTCATTTGGGTCATGGGGCGTTTCCGGGGCTCGAGTGAGAGAAGGGGGGACGCTGACAGTAGCGTCACTGACACTGACGTCAGTGGTATGCACCAGCCTGAGGGTCCCGCCAAGCCCCCGGGTCCCCAGCGCAGCCAATGGCTTCAATCGGCTGGGCCCGGGGGGGGCCTGGGCTTGGTTCAGTCCTCCGACGGGCGGCAGACGCACGTCGCCGAGAGCGGTCGCTCCGGGGTAGCATCGACCGCATGAAGTGGACCCGTGGCCATCAGAGCAGCGACGTCGTCGACGAGCGCGGACGCAGCAGCGGAGGCGGAGGCGGCGTGGGAGCCGGGCTCCTCCTGCCTTTGCTGCTGCAGATCGGCTCGCGCTTCGGCATTGGTGGCGTCGTTGTGGCGGTCGGCTTGTTCTTTGGCGCGCAGTATTTTTTGGGCGCTGGTGGAGGCTCGGAGGCCCCCAGCGCAGAAGTCGACGACCCGAGTCGCCGCATGGGACCCGCGCCGACCGACGAAGCCGCGCAGTTCATCGGCTTCGTACTCGACGACGTGCAGGGCAGTTGGCAGGGGGAGTTCGCGAGCCTGGGCAAGCGCTATGTGCCGGCCAAGTTGGTGCTGTTTACCGACGAAACCTCGACCGGCTGCGGCTTTGGCGCTGCGGCGATGGGGCCCTTCTACTGCCCGACCGACCAAAGGGTGTTCATCGATCTGGGCTTCTTCGACGAACTCGAGCGGCGCTTCCAGGCGCCAGGCGATTTCGCGCGCGCCTACGTTATCGCTCACGAACTGGGTCACCACGTGCAGACGTTGCTTGGACTCGACCGAGCCAAACGGGCCGCCGGACGTCACGCAGAAGGCGCTGATGGGGCGTCGGTCCGGCTCGAGCTTCAGGCCGATTGCTTCGCGGGCGTATGGGCGCATGGCGCAAAGGCGCGGGATTTGCTGGAAACCGGCGACTTGGAGGAGGGGCTCGGAGCTGCTGCTGCGGTCGGCGACGATCGCATCCAGAAAAAGAGCCGCGGCACCGTGTCGCCCGAGACTTGGACTCACGGCTCTTCCGCTGAGCGCATGAAGTGGTTCCGGCGCGGCTTCGACAGCGGTCTCATGGGCCAGTGCGACACGAGCACCGGCGCGCTGGACTAGACCTTTCGACGTCACCCTTCGACGTCACCCTTCGACGTCAATGCGGCGACAGCGCCCGCGCCTTGTCGAGCAGCGCCAGAAACTCACGCCGATCGCCGTAGCGATCGGTGCCGACAGCCCCTTGAGCCAGAGCGCGCGCCTGAGCCAACGTCGCGCCCTTCACCACGTCGGAGCCTCGCAAGAGCAGCGCAGCCTCGGCAACGGCAATCGAGAAGCGGGTGTCGACCGAGGTTTCCGCGAGCGGCTTCACACGGTCGGGCACAGCGACGGACAAGAGCGCGCTCTTGTCGCCGTTCGGTTTCTTGTAGCGCAGGTTGATGGTGAGCAGCTCGGCGGCTGCGGCAGCGGGAGCTTCGGACCCCGGCCCTTGGTACTTGAGGGGCAAGACAGAGCCTGCGAGGCTCGTGCTTGCGGAGCTGGTCGCGCCTTGGGGCACGATTTCGTACAGCGCCGTCACGCGATGGCCCGCGCCGATTTCGCCTGCGTCCTTTTTGTCGTCGTTGAAGTCCCGCGTGGCCAGACGGCGGTTTTCGTAGCCGATCAGCTTGTAGCTGGCGACGAGGCGCGGGTTGAACTCGACCTGCAGCTTCACGTCTTTGGCGATGGTGACGAGCGTCGCGCCGGCTTCGCGCACGAGGACTTTCTTCGCCTCCAGCTCGGAGTCGACGTAGGCGTAGTTGCCGTTGCCCTTGTCGGCCAGCATTTCCATGGTCGCGTCCTTCACGTTGCCGCTGCCGAAGCCCAGCACCGTCAAGAAGACGCCCGTTTTACGCTTTTCTTCGATCAGGCGCTGGAGCTCGCCTTCACTGGTGGTGCCCACGTTGAAGTCGCCGTCCGTCGCCAGGATCACGCGATTGATTCCACCCGGCTTCATCGACTCCTGCGCCATGGCGTAGGCGAGACGAATGCCTTCGCCGCCGTTCGTCGACCCTCCGGCTTCGAGGTTTTCGAGCGCAGCGCGAATCTTTGCCGTCTGGTTTCCGGACGTGGGCGGCAGTACCAGACCCGAAGCGCCCGCGTAGACGACGATCGAGAGCGTATCGATGGCGCGCAGGTTGTCGGCCAGCATGCCGAGCCCTTTCTGCACGAGCGGCAGTTTGTCCGGCGAACCCATCGAACCCGAAACGTCGAGCAAGAACACCAAGTTGCGCGCTGGCGTTTGCTCGTCGGCCAACGGCGCACCGGACAGGCCGATGCGCACGAGCCGGTGGCTCGGGTTCCAGGGCGCGGTCGTGACCTCGGTGTCGACCGAGAAGGGCTCGGTGTCTTTCGGCTTGGCGTAGTCGTAGCCAAAATAGTTGAGCCATTCTTCGACGCGAATGGCGTCGCGCGGTGGCAGGCTCCCTTGGTTCAAGAAGCGTCGGGCGTTCGAGTAGGATGCCGTGTCGACGTCGACCGAAAACGTCGAGCGCGGCTCGGTCTTTGCGTCCACGAATGCCTCTTCGTTCACGTGGGCGTAGTTCTCGGTGTTGAACTCGACGTCGCTTTCGTCACCGCGCATTGCCACGGCACGCACGAAGCTGCCGCTCGACTTGTGCGTGCCGCCCAGCCTGCCGTGTCCGCTGCCGCCACCTAGGCCGTGACCGATCCCGCCACCTCCCGTACCCACACCACTCAAGCCCAGTCCGGCTGCGCCAAAGCTGGTGCCTTGCTGAGTTCCGGTGAGGCTCGTTGGTGCAGGAGGCGCCGACGCGGCCGTAGCATCCAGGGGAGCATCGACTTCATGGTCTACAGCTGAGGTCGGCACCGCCGCTGCCACACGCGTGAGACCTGGTCGTCGCTCCTCGGCTGCGGCTGCTTGGACGCCGACTTTCTCGCCGGGCGGAGCCGGTCGGGCGCAGGCGGCGGCGAGCAACAAGGAAACGGCGGCAAGAGAAGTCCGGGGGTGGCGGCGCAAGGTCATCTCTCACTCAGACGCCGCCGCCGCCGATTAGTTCTCGGTTCGGGAACTTAATTTTTACGCGAGGGCGTGGGGGTGCCGTTCGCAGCCCGCCGCTCAGTGGAACGGAAAGAACAGCGGCACGACCACCAAGGTGCCCAGCAGCACCAAGAACAGTAGCGGTGCGCCGATCTTGGTGAAGTCCGTGAACCTATATCCGCCGGCATTCATCACCATCATGTTGACCGGTGAGCTCACGGGCGTGAGGAACGCGGCCGATGCTGCAATGGCCACCGTCATCAGCAACGGAGCGGGGCGGAGGCCGAGACGCTCCGCTACCTGGAGCGCCACCGGTGCCAGGAGCACTGCTGTCGCGGTGTTGGAGACCACCAATCCCACGACGGCGGTCAGCGCGAAGAGGGCCGTCAGCACCACGTAGGGCCCACGACCGCCCAAGGACGAGACCAAACCGTTGACGATAAGGTCGAGCGCCCCCGTCTTGGTCAAGGCGGTCGCGAGGGGCAAAAGGGCGGCGATCAACAGCACGCTCTCCCAGTTGATGCTTCGCGTGGCGTTGCCTGCGTCGATGCAGCCCAACAGGACCATGGCCAGCGCCGCGCAGATGACCGCGACGACAGGCGGAACCGAGGAAAGGGACATGACGCCCAACATCAGTCCGAGGATCACGAGTGCGTGGGGCGCGCGGTCGCGCCGAAACGAGGCCTGTCGAAGGTCCTCCGTCTCCGTAACCAAAATGACGTCCTGCACTTCGTCGCGCAACTTGCTCAGCGAGCGAGCGGTACCGAGAACGAGCAAGAGGTCGCCGACGTAAAGTTCCGTGTTGGCGACCGAATCGCGCAACACTGATTTGGAACGAAAGACGGCCATCACGTTCACGTCGAAACGCGAACGGAGGCGTGTGCCTTTTACGTCCGTGCCTATGAACGCGGAGTCGGGTGGAAGCAGGAGTTCTGCCACCGCGAGCCCGGCGGGCAGGCCATCAGGTCGGCCGAGTTCGCGCAGCCGCATCTCTCGCTCGAAGCTTCGCACTTTGTCGGGGTCGCCTTTGATGGTGAGGTGGTCGCCCGCGCGCAGGATCCGGTCGGCTTGGGCGCGTTCGGTTTTGCCCGTTTCATTGCACGAGCGCACCGCGAAAATGCCCACAGAAAAGCTGGAGCGCACGGCGCATTGGGCGATGGTGCGGCCCACGAGCGGCGAATCCTCCAAAACTTGATGCTCGAAGATCCAGTCTTCCAAGCCGTAGCGTTTCCATAGTTCGTGCGCGCTGGGCGGGCCTCGACGCCTTTCTTCGCTTCGATTCGTCGGCAGGAGGCGCGGCCCCACGGTGCACAAAAAGCCGATCCCGAGTCCCAGCAGGACCAGCCCGGGCCCCGTGAAGTCGAAGAAGCCGAACGGCGGGAGTCCTGCGCGCTCGAGGGTGCTCGACACGATCATGTTGGGCGGCGTTGCGATCAGCGTCAGCAGGCCGCCGAGCAGTGTCGCGAAGGCTAGTGGGATCATCAACTGCGCAGGACTCGTTCCCGAGCGCCGCGCCAGCGCGGCGGCCACTGGGATCATGACGGCGACGGTCCCAGTCGAGCTCAAGAACGCAGACAGTCCCGAAGTGACCAGCAGTAGCGAAAGCAGGAGTCTTTGCCGGCTTCCGCCGCCCCGCTTCTCCAGGCTCTGACCGATGGCGTCCGCCAAACCCGTGTGGAAGATGGCGCCACCCACGACGAATAGGCCGGCGATCATGTGAACTGTTGGATCGGCGAAACCAGCCAACGCCTCCGGTACGGTCAGAATGTCGCCCACGAGGAGCGCGGTCAAAGCCAGGAACGCGACGACGTCCAGGCGGAGTTTCTCGCTCGCAAAGAGTGCGGCGCTCACCAGCACGACGGCGAATACGAAAGCGATCGACGAGGTCATCCGAGATCTGCCGGGGCGCCCAAATCCTCCCCTTTTTCTGTGGCTACACCTTGATCAACGACGGCAGGTAGTCGCTTGGAGCTTCGAAGCCGAGCAGGTTGAACGCGGTCGCGGCGTAGTTGCCAAGGCCAGGTTTTTCGACATCGGGGTTCAGGGCGATGCCGCCCATCAAGCTCGGAGCGTAGATGATGAACGGCACCTTGTTCAGGGTGTGGCTCGTCTTGACCTTGAGCTTGCCGGCCTCGTCTGTCGCCAAACTGCCGTCTTTGGTGTGCTCGTACATCTCGTCGGCGTTGCCGTGGTCGGCCGTCACCACCAGGATGCCGCGGGCCTTCTCGGTGAACCGCATCAGGCGTCCCAGCTCTAGATCCACGGCTTCGACGGCCAGGATGGCGGCGTCGCGGTGGCCGGTGTGACCGACCATGTCTCCGTTGGCGTAGTTGAGGCGGACCGCTTTGAATTTCATGGTCTCCAGTTCGGACAGCAGCCTGTCGGTGATCTCGGCCGCTTTCATCCACGGACGCTCTTCGAAGGGCAGCGTATCGCTCGGAATTTCGATGTAGGTCTCGTTCTTGTCGTCGAACTTGCCGGAGCGATTGCCGTTCCAGAAATAGGTCACGTGTCCGTATTTTTGGGTCTCGCTGATGGCCAGCTGCGTCACGCCGTTCTTGGCCAAGTACTCGCCTGCCGATTCACGGATGTGCGGCGGCGTGACTAGGAACAGGTTCGGCAGCTTCAGGTCGCCATCGTATTGCATCATACCGGCGTAAACGACGTCGGGGCGCGGCCCGCGTCCGAACTTCGTGAACGCCTCTTGCTCGAACGCCTGGGTGATCTCAATCGCACGGTCGCCGCGAAAGTTGAAGAAGATGACGGCGCTGCCGTCGACGATGGGACCCACCGGAACTCCGCCGGGTGCTTGGATGACGAAGGCCGGCAGGTTCTGGTCCCCGATGCCCGGGCTTTCGTCGCGGAACGTCTCGACTGCCTCTCGTGCGCTCGAAAAGCCACGACCTTCGCCTTTGACGTGCGTCTTCCAGCCAGTTTCGACCATGTGCCACTCCGCTTCGTAGCGGTCCATGGTCACCTTCATCCGTCCGCCGCCCGAAGCGATTAGGTAGTCGCGACCCTTGGCCCGCAGAGCCGTCAGCAGCGCCTCGAGGTCGTCCACGTAGGTGAGGGCGCTCGTTTCGTGCACATCGCGACCGTCGAGCAGGATGTGAACGCGAGCTACCTGCACGCCATCGGCGTCGGCCCTCTCCAGCATGGCCTTGAGGTGGGAAATGTTGGAGTGGACGTTGCCATCCGAAAGCAGCCCCAAGAAGTGGAGAGCCTTGCCGGTGGCACGGGCTCGCCCAGTTGTGAGCCTCCAAGCCTCGCTCTTGAAGATCTCGCCACTCTGAATGGCTTCCTGCACCAACTTCGCGCCTTGATCGTAGATGCGGCCCGCGCCGAGAGCATTGTGGCCCACTTCGCTGTTGCCCATGTCGGCGTTGCTCGGCATGCCGACGGCGACACCATGGGCCGCAAGCGTCGTTGACACGGCGTGCGCGCGCAGCCAATCCAAGTTGGGGGTGCGGGCCAGGAATACGGCGTCCGATTCGTCCTGATTTCCGAGGCCCACGCCGTCCATCACACAGGTGATCACGGGGCCTGCGGCGCCGTGGAAAGAAGAGAGCTTCTTGAGCTGCCAAGCGGTCATGGGGCGCATCGTCACAGCTCTCGGGCGCCGCGCAAGAGCGCGGCTGGCGACCCCCTCAGAAAAACGGATCCATCGGGAGTAGCGCGGGAGGGCCTCCCGGGTTGGGCCACACACACTGGGGCGCCCGATTCGACGCGGGCTGCAAATCCAAGGGTCTGGTCTTGCTTGGCGGCGCCCGTTCAGAACCCCAGAACGTCGCGCAGTCGGCGTTCGCCTTGGCGGCTCGCAGGCAGGACCGTGCCATCGTCCAGAAACACGAGGAACCGATCGCGAGTCTCGGGCTCGACACGCGTGACGAAAGCCACGTTCACCAGGCACGTTCGGTGAATGCGCACGAACGAAGCGGGATCAAGGCTCGCCTCGAGCGCCGTCAAGGCTTGGTGCTTGAGCCATTCGCGCTTGAGGGCGCCCAAACGCACATAGTCGTCCTCCGATCTCGCATAGCGCAGCTCCGCGCATGGAATGACGCCAATCTCCGAGCCGTCCTTGACGGCGATCCGCTCGACATGAGGCCGGTCCGGTAGCGCCTTTTGCCGGAGGTTGGCGGGTTTGCTGCCTCGCTCCGGCATGAGACGCCGCACGCGCGCAAGCGCGTGCTCGAGGCGCTCGACTCCGAAGGGCTTGAGCAGATAGTCCATGGCTTCAGCCTCGAAGGCGCGCACGGCGTAGCCATCGTAAGCCGTCACGAACACGACCGACACTGGTTCTTCCAGCAATTCGAGGACCTCGAAGCCGTCGAGCTTGGGCATCTCCACATCCAGGAACAAGACGTCGGGGCGGTGTTCGGCGACGGCGCGCACGGCTTCCAAACCATTCTTGCATTCGGCGACCAGCTGAACGCCTGGACTTGCGGCCAGCAAATCCACCAGCAAAGCCCGAACCAAGGGCTCGTCTTCGGCCACAACGACGCGCAAGGGCTGAACGAACTCGGAGGCAGTCATGGAGCGGGTTCGCGCGGAAACGACAGCGTGGCTACGTAGCCGTCGGGCGTGATCTGGGTCTTCAACTCGGCGCGATCAGCATACATGGCTTCGAGGCGACCGCGCACGAGCTTCTGGCCGTGACCGCTGCGCGGCCTGCGCGCCAGCTGGTCGGTGCCGAGCGGGCTCTTCACGGAGACCTCGACGAACTCACCCGAGCGTGCGGCGCGTATGCGGATCGTGCCGCCCTCGTCGGAGCCAGCTATGCCGTGTTGAATCGCATTTTCGACCAAAGGCTGGAGGATCAGAGCCGGAACTTCGAAGGTCGACAGTTCGCTCGGCACGTCCTGCTCGACCTCCAGGCGTTCGGCGAAGCGCACGCGCTCGATCGACAGGTAGAGTCGGACCGTCTCCAACTCCTCGGCGAGCGCCACTTTGCCGTTCACGTCCGAGAGCCGTTCGCGCAGGAGGTCCGCCAGATCGAGACACATGCGCCGCGCGCCTTCGGCGTCACGCGAGGTGAGCGCGGCGATCGAGGTGAGGCTGTTGAAAAGAAAGTGGGGATTGACGCGGGCACTCAAGGCAGCAAGTTCGGCCTCGCGGGCGCGCAGGGCGTCGCGCAGGCCCTCTTGTGCGGCTCGCTCAGCAGCCCGCTGCGCCTGTTGCGCCACGTAGTGCAGAGCCGAAGACGAGTACGCGACGGCGCCGCCGAGCCAAAGGATGCCCGGGATGTCGGACCACACGGGTCGATCCACCGCGAACGACCAGAGCACGCAGACGCTGGCGGAGAAGGTGGCCCCGACGACCGAACTCGCCAAAGCCACGGTGGCCCCGGTGCCGAGGCGCCGTGTAGGCGTCAGCGCCTGCCCGCGGACCAGAAACTGCGACGATTGGCAGATGCTAGCCAGCATTGCCGCGCTGGGGATGGCGAGCAGAAGTGCGGGGAAGGCGCGCAACGCGTCACGCGATACGAGCAAGAGAACGGTCAATGCCGCAGCTGGGATCCAAGTGAGGATCCAGGCTACGGGCAGCTCCCGTGTCAGGTTGCTCCGGCGAGAACCCACTTAGTTGCGGATCTCCAGGCCGCCCATCACTACGTGACCGCGGACCAGCAAGCGCTTGGCCTCGGGCTCGCTGCACTGCGTATTGTTCTCGATGCCACCGAGGATCGGTGAGGAGTCGACCTCGACGCGCCACGAACGTGGCACGCGTAGCTCGACGCCGCCCATGGTGATGTCACAGTGCAAGACGGCCTCGTCGCCCACCATGTGCGCGCCGCGCAGGTCGAGCTCGTATCCGGCAAGCGTGCAGCTCACACGTCCACCTGCGAATTCTCGCCCCTCGAGCTTGTCTTCACGTCCGCCCAGTACGAGGTCGACTTGCAGCGAAAGGTTTTCGGATTGGTCCATGTGTTCGTGCGTCCCTGAGTGTTCGATGTGATGACGTGTGGTCCAGCGCCTGCGTGCGATAGCGCCGCTCATGATGCGCAGGCCTGCGACGATGGCGAGGGCTGGCCAGAGCACGCGCCACTCGAGCGGCAGGTAGTCCAAGTAGTAAGCTTGTGCTGCTGCGCCTAGCACCAACCAGCTGAGTCCCCCGATGCGTTTGCGGGGTTCGGTCGTACTGAGCAAACCCTTCCACACGAAGATCAAAGGCCACAGCTTCCACAGCGCGATGCTGGGCATCATGCCGTACTGCATGAGGAGCGCCGCTACGCCAAAGAGCACGAGCAGGCCTCCAAAGAAGCTGCCGCCGCTGTCGAGGGAGGGTGAGTAGGTGTTGGAGGAGGTCATGAGCTGGTGTCCTGATTGGCAGACTCCAGTCTGGACCCCGGCCCGAAGACACGCAGCATCGATTCGGCCAAGCCTGCAGTGGCGTCGGCGAACGCTCCGTCAACCGCTCGAAAGGTCGCTGGGACCCATTCGCTTTTGGAGTCGAAACGTTCCTGTTAGACCTCGACATCGAGCCCGCCGCCCCATGCGCCTCTTTCTTCGTCTTCTCATCGGCAACATCGCGCCCGTGATCGTCGTGACCGCCGCCCTGGCGTTCATGCTGGTTGCCGTTGTGCGGATGACGACGCTTCTGCAGACTCTGGGGGATACCGAGCTGTCGGAACTGCGGCGCGAGAGTGTCATGCACCACGCGTGCTGGACCTTCGACGTCACCATGCGCCGCGCCGAAAGAGCCTGCGTGGCGCGCTCCGTCACAGCCGATATGAAGCCGGCCATCGTCGCTGCCTCGATCGGCTTGGCTCGCGTGCTGCGCGCGAGTCCGGACGTGAAAGGGCAGATGCCCGAGGTCGCCCAGCACTACCTCGATTTGTTCGAGCGCATTCAAGCCGGCGACTTGTGCGACGCTTTGCTGGACCGCTCGCTCCAGCGTCAGAGGTCGTTGCTCGACGAACGCCTCACGAATTCTTGGGAAAGTCGCCTCGACGTGCTCTACGCAGGCGTTGCCGTCAAAGAAGAGCGGGCGCGCGATATCGGTGTCAAAGCTGCCAGTGCCGGCATGTTGGCCGCTGCCGGGTCCATCCTTTTGGCCTTGCTCTTGGCGCGCAACATGGCGCGCAGCGTCAACCTACCGCTCTCGCGCTTGGCGACACTGACGCGCCAGGTGGGGCGCGGCGACTTCAGTGCAGCCGTCGAAGTGCGCGGTCCCGCCGAAATCGAGGCTCTGGCCCGCGAACTCGAGCAGATGCGGACGCAGCTGGCCAAACTCGACACGCTCAAGCAAGGTTTTTTGGCTTCTGTCTCGCACGAGCTGCGCACGCCCCTATCGAAGATTCGCGAAGCGCTAGCGCTGCTGAGTGACGGAGCGGTCGGTGAGCTCGAGCCGCGTCAGGCGCGCGTCGTTGGCATTGCGCGCGCGGCCTGCGAGCGCGAGATCCGTCTGGTGACGAGCTTGCTCGATCTGTCGCGTATGCGTACCGGCAATCCACTCCGTTTCACGAGTGGTTGCTCGATCGACGAGGTGCTCGAATCGGCAGTGAACGACGAGCGTGGAGACGCGACCGCGCGTGACGTGATGCTTGTGCTGGAGCGTCATGGTGACGTCCCACGTTGCAGACTGGATGCGGTCTTGCTGGAGCGCGCCGTCGCGAATCTGGTGCGCAATGCGGTGTCCGTGTCCCAGCGCGGGCAGATGGTTCGCGTCCTGCGTACCTACGAACCGGCGGGCGAGCCGGCGAAGGGGAAGGTGAAGATTGTCGTCGTTGACCAGGGCCCCGGCGTGCCACGCGAGGTCCGAGCCGACGTCTTTCAGGCATTCGTCACCAGCTCGGTGCCCGGTTCGCCCAAAGCGCTCGGGGTGGGGCTGGGCCTCGCCTTGGCGCGGGAAGTGGCTCGTGCTCACGGCGGCGATCTCGTCCTGGACGACAGCGAGCAGGCTGGCGCTCATTTTACCCTATTTTTCCCGATCGATGCCTCATGACAGAACAATTCAATCCCAGCGAGACCCGTGCCCACGTCGTCGTCGTCGACGACGAAGAGGACCTCTGTGAACTATTGACCTTGCGCTTGGAGCACCACGGCTTCCGCGCTTCGGCCGAGCAAACCATTCGGGGTGGGCTCGAAATTCTGGAGCGGGAAATGGTCGACGCGATGATCGTCGACCTGCGTCTCGAGAACGAAAATGGCTTGGATCTGTTGAGTGAAGTGCTCAAGCGCTCGGCCGAGCTACCTGTCATCATGCTGACGGCCCACGGTACGATCGAAACAGCCGTAGAAGCGATGGCGCGCGGCGCCTTTGGCTTTCTGACCAAGCCATTCGACGATCGAGAACTCTTGCAGAAGGTGCGCCATGCCGTCGAGCGCGGTCGCTTGATTCGCGAAGTCGCGGGACTCCGTCGTATCGTTGGCGGTACCGAGCAGCTGAGTCGATTGCTCGGTACGAGCGATGCGTTGACGGCCGTACGTGAGTTGATTTCGCGTGTGGCGCCGACCGACGCCAGCGTGCTGCTCTTGGGCGAGTCCGGCACGGGCAAAGAACTGGCCGCGCGTTCGCTCCACGAGCTGTCGGGCCGTGGAAATCGCAGCCTCGTGGCCGTCAATTGCGCTGCGTTCCCTGGAGAACTCTTGGAAAAGCAGCTCTTTGGCTCGCCGAGTGGTTCGGCGCACTGGTCGCCCGGTCTGCTTGCAGACGTGGATGGTGGCACGTTGTTCCTCGACGGAATCGACGAGGCGTCGCTCGACGTTCAGGCCAAGCTGCTTCGTGTGCTGGAGGAGAGAACGTTCTTGCCTCCAGGGGCGACAGCTCCACGCACGGTCGACGTGCGTGTAATCACCGCTAGCAGCCACGATCTGCGCGACGCCGTCGCGGCAGGCACTTTCCGCGAGGATCTGTTCTATCGCCTGCACGTGGTGCCCGTCGTCATGCCGCCCCTGCGTGAGCGTCCGGAGGACATTCCCGTGCTAGCTGAGGTGTTCTTGTCGCGGGCTGCGGCCCGATACTCACTCGGCGCGCCGCAGCTCACGCACGAGGCGCTTCGGATCCTGATGCGACATCGGTTTCCTGGCAACGTCCGCGAACTGGCCCATCTCATCGAGGGCGCGGCTATCTTGAGCCAAGACGGTCGTTTGCTGCCCGAGCACGTCTTGGCCGTGCTGGGCAGCTCGGCACCGGCTGAAGCGGCCTCGCCAAGCCCCGAGCCCGACCTGGCCGGGCAGGAGTGGCAACTGGCCACGCGAGCCGACGGGGAATTGCGCTCTCTCCGCGAAGCGCGGGAGGCATTTGATCACCGCTACCTGGAAGGGGTGCTCTCGCGTTCGGGAGGCAACGTCAGTGCCGCTGCCAAACTGGCCGGTCGCAACCGCACCGATTTCCACGAGCTCTTGCGCCGCCACGAAATCAACTCGGCTGACTTCCGCGAAGGCGGAAGCAAGCAGGCGGCGCCAGCCGAGCCCGACAAGAATTCCTGAGGGAACTCCGCTCCGTCAGCGTGTGTCGACGTCGATCGACATGCGTAGACTGCGCTGCCCCATCGTGGTCCCTGGCGGCTCGGCATCGAACGACATGCCGCTGCGCACGAACGCCAATGCGCCAAGCAAGCGAGCCCAATCCGAGCCAGCGATCGGCAGCTCGGGCCACCGTGGGTGGAGGGCGTTGCCGTGCGCGGGATCATGAAGGCCCTCCGCAGAAAAGACGTACTCGAGGCCATCGGGTGTCACAGGTTCTTCTCCGAAGAGGGCGAAGGAACGCCGTGAGCGTTCGCTCGGCGGCACGCCCTGCCCGAGATGCAGACCCGCGAAAGCGATCTCGGCGAAGTGACTGGAGCCTGGCCGATGGCGCTTGCCCTCTTGGTCGGCCCAAGTCAGCACGGTCGCCAATGCGCCTTTTTGTCGGATGGCCAGCTCGAGAGCGAACTGAGTGAGCCTGGAACTGGAGCTCCCAGCGGGTTCCTGGGGGCCGGGCTCACGCCCCTGCGCTTCGCGATCCAAGAGGTCGTTCAGCAGCGCGCGGTCGAGAGTCAGAAAGAGGGTCTTTTGGCCCAGCGCATAGAAGAGCTCCGGCAGAGTGCTCTCGCCCCGAAGCGAGACGCGGGTGACGGTCGTGTTTTGGTACGTGCCGACGTCGTCAAAAGCCAAGTTGAAGCTCGTGCTGCGTGCCTGCTGCCGTGCGAACTCGAGGAACAAACGCCCGACGGCGCGGCTCTTCACTTGGATGCCTGCGTAGATCGGCAGCTGCCTCAGATCCTCTTCCCAGTTGTTCGAAGACGCAGGCCCTGGCGCGCGTGGCGCGTAGCTGTTGCGGACGGCTGCCACCAAGCCTGGTCGG
>JBBQHO010000012.1:0-42336 GCA_038324055.1 Polyangiales bacterium
TCGACAAGACCTACCACGAGAATCTGACGACCCAGGACGTTGACCGTATCCTGGACGGTCTTTTGGCTGATTGAGAGGGCCTGACCCCATGCTGAAGCAGACCACTTACCTCACCCACAGTTACGACAAGGCCGACGGCCACACCCTGGCCGCCTACGAGGCAGCCGGCGGTTACAAGAGCGCCAAGCGCGTCTTTGGCGTGCTCACGCGCGAGAAGGTCATCGAGGAGATGAAGGCCGCGCACATCCGCGGTCGCGGCGGCGCGGGCTTCGATTGCGGCACGAAGTGGTCCTTCATGCCCAAAGAGAGCCAGAAGCCCTGCTATCTCGTGGTCAATGCCGACGAAGGCGAGCCCGGCACGTTCAAGGATCGCACCATCATGGAGCGCAATCCCCACTCGCTCGTCGAGGGCTGCATCATCGGCGCGTATGCCATCGGCGCTCATGCGGCGTACATCTACGTGCGCGACGAGCTCCACCTCGCCAAAGAGCGTCTCTGGAGCGCCATCGCCGAAGCCAAGCAGAAGGGCTACCTGGGCAAAAACCCCTTCGACAAGGACTACCCGATGGAGGTCTACGTCCACACGGGCGCGGGCGCCTACATCTGCGGCGAAGAAACTTCCTTGTTGAACTCATTGGAGGGGCGACGCGGCGAACCGCGTCTCAAGCCGCCTTTCCCCGCCCAAGTTGGCGCATTCGGCTGCCCGACCACCGTGAACAACGTCGAGACGATCGCCATCGTGCCGACGGTTTTCCAGGTCGGCGGCGACGCTTTCAGCAAAGTATCGGCGCTCCACGACTGGAACGACGGCGGCACGCGCCTCTTCGGCGTGAGCGGCCACGTGAAGACGCCGGGCATCTACGAATGTGCTGTCGGCCTCACGCTGCGCGAACTGATCTACGATCTGGGCGGCGGCATTCTCGGCGACAACAAGTTGCTCGCCGTGATCCCTGGCGGTTCGTCGTGTCCCGTGCACTTGGCCGACGAAATCGTGGACGTGCCGGGCAACGACAAGTTCGCGCCCTACAACGGCAAGAGCTTCCTGGATTTGCCGCTTGGAGTCGACGCTTTCCGCGGCTTCGGCAGCATGCTGGGCACTTGTTGCGCGATCGTCATGAGCGACAAGACGGATCCCGTCTTGGCACTCCACAACGTGATGCGTTTCTACAAGCACGAGTCGTGCGGCCAGTGCACGCCCTGCCGCGAAGGCTGCGGGTGGGTAGTGCGCATTCTAGACAAGCTCGTCGCCGGCGAAGGCTCGATCGGCGAGCTGGACCAGTTGCACGAAATTGCTTCGAACATCACTGGCAATACCATTTGCGCCTTCGGCGATGGTGCGGCGCAGCCGGCCTTGTCGTTCGTGCGCAAGTTCCGTCCGCAGCTCGAAGACTACATCCGCTCCGGCGGCAAAGGTCAGACCAGGAGTCTTGAAGTATGAGCGCCGGAATACTTCTGTTCGTCGTCTGCAGCCTGATGTGCGTCGGCGGTGCTCTCATCACCATTCTGGCTCGCAATCCCATTCGTGGCGCCATGGGCCTGCTCGGCACCATCATCGGCATCGCTGGACTGTTCTTGCGGCTCAACGCTCAGTTTCTCGCGGCCATGCAGATCCTGGTCTACGCGGGCGCGGTCGTCATCTTGTTCGTGTTCGTGATCATGCTGCTGGGACCGAGCGCAGGCATCAGCGAGGGTCAAGGCGCACGCTCGCGCTTCTCGCGGCTTTTTTCAGGCGCGGCTCTGGCCGTGTTTGGTGCGTTCGCTCTGGTCTTCATCGGCCGCGGCGCGCGCCACGACTTCACCGTCATCACCCCGGCGCACGGCTCGGTCGAGGCCGTCGGTGGCCGGCTCTTCAACGAAGGTCTCGTGCCCTTCGAGTTGGCGACTGCTCTGCTCATTGTCGCCGTGATTGGCGCACTTGCAGTCGCTCGTTCCAAGCCGAACGCCAAGAAGAAGGTCGAACTCGAGAACCCGACTTTGCGCATGTTCCACGGCCCGTTGCATCCGCGCGATGCCGAGCGTCCCTTGTCCGGTGACACGCTCTCCGAGCGCGTCCAGAAAGAGAGCGTTTGATGCTCGACCTCGTCATCGAGAACTACGTGCTTCTGGCCGGGGTGATCTTCACCATCGGCTGCATCGGCTTCTTGATTCGCCGCAACATCCTGGTTCAGCTGATGAGCATCGAGTTGATGCTGAACAGCGTGAACCTGGCGCTCGTCGCCTTCAATCGCCAGCACACCGGCGACATGAACGGTCAGGCCTTCGCCTTCTTCATCATCGCGGTGGCGGCTGCAGAAGTCGCCGTCGGCCTCGCCATTGTCCTCCAGTTCTATCGTCTCCGCGGCACCGTCAACTCCGACGAAGCCGCGAGCCTTCGCCACTGACGCAAAAGCCAGATGGAACAGCTCACACGTCTATTCCCTAGTAGCGACTTCACGCTTCTCGCGCTGATCCTCGCCCTTCCGCTGCTCGGCGCCTTCGCCAACGGCCTGTTCGGCAAGCGTCTCGGCAAGCAAGCCGTGACCTTGATCGCGCTGTCCGCGCTGGGCTTGGCCTTCGTGGCCAGCTTGACGGGTTTCTGGATGTTGGCGACCGCGCAGTCCGCAGGTTCGGCTGCAGTCGAGCATGGCCACGAGGCCGTGCATCACGTGGCTGAGGCCGTCCGCTTCAAGTGGACCGCGTACAACTGGCTCGAACTCGCGGGCTCGGGCCCCGGCGTTTCGCCCCGCAGTCTATCGCTCGACGTCGCGTTCTCGCTCGACGCACTGAACGCCACCATGTCCCTGATCATCACGGGCATCGGCTTCCTCATCCACCTCTACTCGTCCAAGTACATGGAGGACGATCCGAGCTACTACCGCTTTTTCGCCTACCTGAACCTCTTCATCTTCTCGATGTTGGTTCTGGTCCTGGGCGACAGCTTGCCGATTCTGTTCGTCGGTTGGGAAGGCGTGGGGCTCTGCAGCTACTTGCTCATTGGCTTCTGGTTCCACGAGGACGCCAACGCGGCTGCCGGCAAGAAGGCGTTCATCACCAACCGCATCGGCGACTTCGGTTTGCTCGTCGCCATGGGCTTGCTGGCCTATTACTGCGGCGCTTTGGACTGGGCTGGCATCAACACCAATAGCCACAGCTTGCTTCAGCCGGTGAAGATCTGGCCCGTTGGCACCGACGTGCCCATCGCTCAAGCCCTCCCCGACACTTGGGCTCTGGCCATCAACACTCCCCGCTACGTCAACGCGGCGACGTTGGTCGGGCTGTCTTTGTTCCTCGGCTGCGCCGGCAAGAGCGCGCAGCTACCCCTGTACGTGTGGCTCCCGGACGCCATGGCGGGCCCCACGCCCGTCTCGGCGCTCATCCATGCCGCTACGATGGTTACGGCCGGCGTCTACCTCGTCTGTCGCCTGAATGGCATCTTCCTGCTCGACCCGCTGACGATGTTTATCGTGGCGCTGATTGGCGCGCTCACCGCGCTGTTCGCCGCCACCATCGCCTTCGTCCAGAACGACATCAAAAAGGTGCTGGCGTACTCGACCGTGAGCCAGCTGGGCTTCATGTTCCTGGGCGTCGGAGTTGGCGCTTTCGTGGCTGGTTTCTTCCACGTCATGACGCACGCCTTCTTCAAGGCGTGCATGTTCTTGGGTGCGGGCTCGGTCATTCATGCGATGCATGCACGCATCCACGGGACCGAGCAGTCCCAGGACATGCGGAACATGGGCGGCATGCGCAAGTTCATGCCCGTGACCTTTGCGACCTTCGGCGTTGCTTGGGCCGCCATCGTTGGTTTCCCGCTCACCAGCGGCTTCTTTTCCAAGGACGAGATCTTGCTCAAGGCCAAGACCAGCATGGTCACCGGTCCTGTCGAGGTGGTCAGTCCCAACGGTCGTGTTGCCTTCGACAACTTCGTCTGGGAGCCGTGGATGGGCACGCTGCTCTATTCGATCGGCTTTTGCGCGGCGATTATGACCGCGTTCTACATGACGCGCCTGGTGCTCGGCACGTTTTTCGGCGAGTTCAAGGGTTGGACAATCGTCCCGGGTTGGGTCGATCCTCACGCCGCTCACGCAGGTCATGGCCACGACGACCATGGCCACGACACGCACGCACAGGGCCACGACTCGCACAGCCACGCGGATCCTCACCATCACGAAGAGCCCGGTCCCGACATGCAGGGCCCGACTCCGCACGAGTCGCCCTGGCAGATGACGCTGCCGCTGGTGATTCTGGCGTTCTTGGCTGCCTTTGGAGGCTTTCTCAACGCGCACCCGCTCCACCTGATTGGTCTGCACCTCACGCCGCTGGAGAACTTCCTCGAACCGCTGTTCGTCGAGGCCACTCAGGTCGTCAAGACGGTCCCGGGGAGCGAGAGCTTCGAGGTCATCGGCCTTTGCCTGGCCGTGTTGGCATTCTGCGGCGGAGCAGGTGCCGCCTACTGGATGTATGTCGTCAAGAAGGGCGAACCCGCCCGCAAGCTGGCCGAGTCGTTCCCGAAACTGCACCAGCTCGTCTACGAGAAGTGGCGCGTCGACGAATTTTACCAGGAGTACATCATCGGCAACCTCGATTCACTCGCGCAAATGTGCGTGTGGGTCGACAAGAATTTGGTTGACGGCATCTTGGCTCGGCTTTCGGCATTCTTGGTCGCGCTGAGCGGCACGGTGCTGCGGCAATTCCAGACGGGTCGTCTGCAGGCGTACGCGGCTGTGCTCGTGCTCGGCATGGGCGCCGTCGGTTGCTACGTCATTCGCCCGCAGAGTTCGCTCCGCATCGACGAGAACCACGCGACCGGAAAGTACGCTCTGCAGGCGGCTCCGGGCTTCGGCTACAGCTACCGCTGGGACGTCGATGGCACCGAGGGCTGGGACGCGGACTTCGGTGACAAGGCCGAGGCCCAGTTCGCGCTCAAGGCCGACGAGGCCCGCACGGTGCGCGTCGAAGTGCAGAACGCTCTTGGTCAGAGCAGTTCCGAAGAAATCACGTTGGTCCGGCCCCGACCGGATCTTTCATCGGGTCCGGCAGGAGCCGCTCCCATCCAGGCGACCGTCGCCCGTGGCGCCGACGGCAAGTTGCGCGGCGTTCCCGGTCACGATCCCGCCAAGCTCCGCGAAGCTCTGGAAAAGGGAGCTCACTGAATCATGAATCCTCTGGCGAAAGCGTTCTTCGAAGCCGCGCCGTTCTTGTTGGCGTTCGCGCTGTTCTCACTGCTGCCGACCGGTCGGAGTTGGGCGGAGCGCCTGTGTATCGGCGCTGTTGCCGGACTGATGTTCCTGTTCGTGTCGGACATGTGGCCCCAGGCCGCAGTTCCGGTGGCCGAGCAGGTTGCCAAAGTCGAGTGGCCGCACCTGCTCAATCTCATCATCTTCCTGCCGCTGCTCGGCGGAATCGGGCTCTTGTTCTTGCCGCGCCAGGCTGCTGGCTTCCTCCGCAAGTACACGCTGTTCGTGCTGGGCGTCGACTTCCTGGCCTCCCTATTTCTGCTCTCGGTCTCGATGGAGAAGGGCTGGCATCTCCAATACATCCACGAATGGATTCCGTCGCTGGGGATTCGCTACCACGTCGCGCTCGACGGCCTCAGCCTCTGGATGGTGCTTCTCAGTACCTTCACCACGCCCATCGCGGCCATCGTGTCCTTTGGGTCGGTCAAGAAGCGGGTCAAGGACCTGTGCTTTGCCCTCTTGATGCTGCACGGCGCCATGCTCGGCGCGTTCGTTTCGCTCGACCTGTTCTTGTTCTTCATCTTCTGGGAGCTGATGCTCCTGCCGATGCTGATCTTGATCGGCGTCTTCGGTGGCGTGGAGCGCATCAAGGCAGCTTACAAGTTCTTCCTCTACACGATGGTCGGATCAATGATGATGCTGGCAGCCATCTTGTATCTGGTCTGGACCCACAATCAGCTGGCTGGCTACCTCACCTTCGACTACCTGGCGCTCTCCAAGCTGGTTCTGCCGAAGACTGCCGCTTGGTTGTGCTTTGCCGGCTTCGCCTTGGCGTTCTTGATCAAGGTGCCGATGTTCCCGTTCCACACCTGGTTGCCCGACGCTCACGTCCAGGCCCCCACGGGCGGTTCAATCATTCTGGCAGCGGTTCTGTTGAAGCTCGGCACGTACGGCTACATCCGCTTCTGCATGGGCATCTTCGGCGGACCAGCCGGCATCGCGGCCACGCCGCTTGCTAGCGTTGTGATCCTACTGGGCATCGTCTACGGCGCGCTGATTGCGTGGAAGCAAGACGACGTGAAGCGTTTGGTTGCCTATTCGTCGGTGGCTCACATGGGCTTCGTCATGCTGGGTCTGTTTGCGGCCAACCGCGCCGGACTCGAGGGCGCGCTCCTGCAGATGATTAACCACGGTATCTCGACAGGAGCGCTCTTTCTGTTGGTGGGTGTCATCTACGACCGTCGCCACACGCGACTCGTCAAAGAATTCGGAGGCTTGGCCAAGGTCATGCCTGTCTACACCGTGCTGTTCATCGTCGTGACGATGTCGAGTATCGGCGTGCCTGGGACCAACGGCTTCGTAGGGGAGTTCATGGTCATCATGGGCACGTTCCTTTCGGGCCCGGGCGACCTGGGAGCCTTCGCTCACTTGCAAGGCGTGCTTGCCTCCACCGGTGTCATCTTGGCGGCGGTCTATATGCTGGGCATGGTGCAAAAGGTCTTCTTTGGCCCTCTCGCGAACGAGAAGAACTTCCATCTCACGGACATCAACGTGCGAGAGTCGATTGCCATCGCTCCGCTGGTGGCCATGATTTTCGTCATCGGTTTCTTCCCGAACATCTTCTTGTCGCGCATGACGCCGGCCGCTCAAGCGACGCTCGACAGGTACACGGAGCACCGCAGCGAATTCACGCAGCAGGTCGACAACGCGCCCGCGCGACTGCTCGGTCGGCGCCGTGATGCGCTGGAGGTCGGCTACCCCGAGGCTCCCCCAGCCGAGGTCGACGCGCCCGTCGTCGCTGTCCAGCAAGATTCAGCCGCCCAAAAGGAGGGCGCAGAGTGATGAACGTCTTCTTTGGGCTCTCCCCGCTCCTGGTGCTCGGACTCGGCGGCCTCTTGCTCATGCTGGCCGAGGCGTTTGGCCAACCGGCGCCTGGCGATGGTGTGAACGCTCGAGGTGAGGTCGTTGACGCAGGCGCTGGGCGCGGCGCCGAGTTGGGCTTGATCGCCGCCGTCGTACTATTCGCGGGCGCCATTTTCAGCGCCGCGTTGTGGATGGTCGGACCCGAGAACCTCTCGGGGCTCGATGCCGTGCGCCCGTACCTCGTCCTTGACCGGTTCACCGTCTTCTTCAGCTTTATCCTCTGCCTTTCGGGTGGATTGGTGGCGCTGCTGGGCGGCGCTTACCTGCCCGAGCACAAGATCGATCGCGGCGAGTTCTTCCCGCTGCTGGTGTTCTCGACGCTCGGCGCTCAGGCGCTCGTTGCATCGGGCGATATGCTCAGCCTGTTCGTCGCCCTCGAGACGATGTCGCTCGGCGCGTACGCGATGATTGGTCTGCGCCGGACTAGTGCTCGCGCGAGCGAAGCTGCACTCAAGTACTTCCTGCTCGGTTCGTTTGCTGCCGCCATTCTGCTCTTTGGCGGCGCTTTGCTCTACGGGGCTACGGGCCACACCGATCTCGAGGGCATTGGTCAGGCTATCCGTGGCCTCTCGGGTGACGAGCTAACTGGCAAGGCGGGCCTCGTGCTGTTCGGCCTCGTGCTGGTGCTCGTTGGCCTCACGTTCAAGATTAGCGCCGTCCCCTTTCATATGTGGGCGCCTGATGCCTACGAGGGCGCGCCGACCCCGACGACCAGCTTCATGGCTGCGCTCGTCAAGACCGCTGCGTTCGGCGTTCTCCTCCGCGTGCTCCTTGGAGCGTTCGGCGACCCGCGCCTGGCCAGCTGGGGTTCGGGCTGGCCACCGGTTCTGGGTGCCATGGCCGTTGCCAGTATGTTCTTCGCCAACCTCGTCGCAGGACGTCAGGAGTCGGTGAAGCGCATGTTGGCCTATTCGTCGATCGCACATGCAGGATACGCTTTGGTCGGCGTCGTTGCGGCCAGCCGCGACGTTCATGCGCAGTCGGCTGTGCTCTTTTACCTGGTTGGGTATTCGCTCTCGACCGTCGGCGCCCTCGGTGCGTTGGCACTGACCGGTCGCTACGGCAAAGAAGCCGTTAGCTTCGACGACTTGGCTGGGCTCGGTCGCCGGCATCCCGCCGTCGCGCTGGCTCTCACGTTTTTCTTGGTCTCGCTTGCAGGTGTCCCGCCCACGGCTGGCTTCTTCGGCAAGTTCTACGTGTTCAAAGCAGCCATCGACACCGAGCTCTATTGGCTTGCAGTGCTGGGTCTGCTCAACAGCGTGATCGGCGCCTACTATTACCTCAAGGTGCTTGTGTACATGTACATGCGCGAACCCAAAAAGGGCGCCGAATTCGCTACCCCCATGCACTCGGGCTACATCGCTGCTGCGCTGGTCATCGCGGCCGTCTTCGTCCTGGGTCTGGGCTTGCTGCCCGATACCGTGATTGGAATGGCCAACGCTGCAATATTGCACTGAGCTGCTGCTACTGAGCTGCTGCTACTGAGCTGCCAACACCAAAGAAATTGAGGTCCAGCGAAAGCAGAGGCCTCGTACAGGCCGCAGGCCTCAGTGTGTCGAGTTCGGCAGAGCCAGGTGGGCTGTCACTTGCGTGCGTCCGACCAGGAACGGCTGGTAGATCAAACGTAGATCTCGAGCGCTTTTGGGCACATCAAAGGCGACTTCGCCTCTGATGCTCTGGGCGCGCTGCAAGTTGCGGTTCGAGAATGCAGGGCCACAGCCCGCGAGAGTCGCGCCAAAGCGGTGGCCGTCCTCGTCCTCGAGCCAGAAGGTGAGCGGGCTCACCGGCACCAAGCGCTCCGTCTTGGCCGTCCCCTCGACGTCGACGGCCACGCGCCGATGGTCCGCTGGCGGCAAAAAAGGAGCGACCGGGGTGCAGAGTCGTGCGGTGCGGACCTGCACGAGGAAATCTTCGTCGTCGAACTGCTCTGCAAACGAACTAGTGGGCGGGCGTGGGGGCGAGGCTTGAATCGTCGGCGGTTCGAGAGTGAGCCGCGCGCTCGGCGTGGACTCGGGCGTGCGATCTGTCTCGTCGACGGTCCGGCAGTGGCAGAGTGCTCCGGCAGCGAGTGCGACTAACGCCCAAGCGACGCCGCGTTTCATTGTTCTTCCTCGGCTGCGGTTGGCGCATGATCGGCACGGAGGGCCAGCTCGACGGCCCCTTCACCTTCGGCTCGACCCGGAAGAGGGGGCGCATACACAACCGTCTCGACGCTCTTGCCGAGCGGCACGGGAAAATTCAAGTAACCTTGCGCACTCTCGCCCGGTCCGAGCGGAGGATGGGAAAGGGCCGGGCTGCAGCCCGGAAGTTCAGCCAAATAGCGGCTGTGGTCGGTGGTCAGCAGGTAGCCGTAAAAGAAATTGGCAGGCACGCCGCGAGGGTGGCCACCTCGAACCTCGACCCGTACGCCGATGAGCTGCATGCGAGCAGTGTCAAAGCCTACGGGCGGCGGGCAGGCTGTCACATCGAGCACAGCCACGCGCACAGGTAAGTCCGCAGAGTCATCGGCGACGCTCGCCGTCGCTCGACATCCGGACGCGGCCAGCAGGGCCAAGAGGACCGCAAGTCTACCCACGCCCGCTTCCTACCATTTCGTAGTCGCCGTGGCCTCGGGCTCTCTGCTTTTGCTAGAAGAGACCCGATGCGCGCTCCTTCTTCCCAAGCCCCGCTGTTCCTGGCCGCCTCCCTGCTGGTTGTCGGGCTCTCCCCGCTCGGTTGTAAGCCAAAGCCGAGTGACGAGCAGGTTCCTGGCGCCGCTCCCTCGGCAGCGCCGAGTACCGCCCCGGACGCGCAGAGCGCCGAGGCCCTGCGCAAGAAGACGGAACTCCTGCCGCCGGCGGAAGTGCAGCAAGCGACGAACAACCCCGAAGGACTTCCGGTCTATGACGGACCGACCGGCACGGTGCGCGGCGTCGTGCGTGCCGTCGGCGATTCAGCGCCAAGCACGAGCGATGCCGTCTCGAAGGCCAAGGCGGACTGTCGCATGGCGCATCCCATGTTCGGCAAGTTGTTCAGGGAAGGCGACGAGCGGAGGCTCGCCGACGTGCTCGTTGCCGCGACGGGCTACAAGGCTTTTTTGCCCGCCAAGCGGGACACGGTGACGCTCAACGGTGAGGGCTGCGCTTGGGAGCGCCGCACCGTGGCCCTGATGTTCGGACAGAAGCTGAACATCGTCGCCATGGACCGTCGGCCGTACGTGCCCGAGTTCGTGGGTCAGCCGTCCGTCGCTCAATTGTTCGCCATGCCCAACGCCGATCCGGTTGCAATGGTGCCACGCAAGCCCGGCCGTTTCCTGCTCATCGACAGCATGCGCCTCTACAATCGCGCTGACGTCTTCACATTGACCTATCCGACCGCTGTCGTGACCGAGCTCGACGGCAAGTTCGAGATCCAAGGGATCCCGGTGGGCAAGGTCAAAGTCAGCGCATTCTTGCCAGCGACGAACGCCGTCGTCGAAGCCGAGGTCGAGGTGGTTGCAGGTCAGCCCGTCGAGCTGTCTTTCGAGCTGCCATTCGACGCTGCCAAACAGCCCATGCCGGCGAACCAGCCCTAGAACTCGAGACGAGTCGCTCCGTTGCCCGCCGCTCCGTTGCCAGTCGCTCCGTTGCCAATGGCGAGGCGCCCGGCAAGCGTGGTCTCCAGCTCGTCGAGCGGTCCTAGCTCGCCTGCGCTCGTCAAGAACAGTCGCGCCGCGTCGTGACCGACGGTGCGCCCGAGGTATTCGGCAAACAGCAGAACGCCGAGGGTACTCGGAGGACCCGCGGGAGGGGCGGTTGGCTCTTCGGGAGCATCAGCCGACCGTTGGGGCTCGCCCATCGCGACTGCGGGGCTGCGACGACCCAGCCAAAGCGCGAGGCCCGCGTCGACCTCGTCTGGGTCGACGGTCAGGACCAATTCGGCTTGGCTCCTGGCCAGTTCGGGCCTGCCACGGGCGAGTGCGCGTAGCGCGAGCGCGCCCGGCGTCACCAGTCCGGCCGCTCGACGACGAGCCTGCTCGAGATCACCCGCGTCGATGGCTGCGTCGAGCTCTGCAACGGTCGGCTCGCTCGCCTCAAGCTCCGGCCATACGTTGAAGCCACTTCTGCGAGCGCTTTGAAATTGCTTCAGCGCGAGGCCCACGGCTTGGCCGCGTTCGCCTTGTCCGAGTTGGCGGAAACTGGTTTCGAGCAGCTGCGAGGCTTCGACGGAGTCGGGCACCAGCGCTACGGCGGCAATGGCGTCCAGCTGGGTTTGCGCCGGCTCGTGGCGCTTCAAGTGACAGTCCCCTCGCGCGAGCAAGATGGGCAATCGTTCCTCCGCGTCTTCGAGGCCGCGTGCCCAAATCTCGAAAGCCAATTCGGGGGCCGCCTTGCAGTGGATCCGGCCTAGCGCTCCCCAAGCGGAGCCGCTTTTTGGATCGGCGCGCACTGCCTCTTTGAAAGCAGATGCAGCGTCCCCGAGCTTGCCTTCGCGTTCGAGACGTAACCCTCGTGCGTACCAGGCATAGGCCTCGGGTGAGACAGAACGGCCCGCCCAAATTCGACCGTGATCCACGCGATCGATTGTGGCCGGTGCCGAACAGGCAGCGCAGGCAAGGTGCAGCACGAAACCCGAGCCGAGTGCCGCGCTCCGCTTCACAGCGATTCGCGGAGCGCCTCGAGGAAACGATCGTTCTGCTCGCGCGTGCCGATCGTGACCCGCAGGTATTGCTCGAGCCGACCGCCGCGTCCATGAAAGCTGCGCACGAGCACCCCCAGTTTGCCGAGACGTCCAAACACGTCACCCGCGGAGCCTTCGAGCTTCAGCCACAAGAAATTGGCTTGGCTCGGCACGACGGCTACCCCGCGCAGGTTGCCCAGTGCCGTCGACAGGCGAGCGCGTTCTTGCCGTACCAGCACGCAGGTGGACTTGATCTCTTCAGTCAGCTCGGTCAGTACGAGCGTCGCCAGAGACTGCGACACCGTCGGCAAGTTGTAGGGCAGGCGAGCCTTGTCGAGCTCGACGATCAAGCTGGGGCTGGCGACGATCCAGCCGACCCGCAATGCGGCGAAACCGACTTTGGAGAGGGTGCGCAGGATGGCGACGTTCTCGTAGCGATCGAGCAGGTCCAGGTGATTCCCGTCGGCGTAGTCGATGTAGGCTTCATCGACGACGACGAGCGAGCCGCTTGCGGCCTCGATCACGCGTTCGAGGCGCGAGCGGGTGACCATCGTGCCGGTTGGATTGTTGGGCGAAGCGATAAAAATGACATTGGGCGCTGCCATTTCGATGGCGCGCAGCATGCCTTCCTCATCCAGATCCCAGTCCGCGTCGAGCGGGACCTCCATCACTCGCTGGCCGCGGATGCGCGCACTCAGCCGGTACATGACGAAGGTCGGAGTGGTCGTCAGCAGCGTGGGTGCCGGGGCCTTGGCTTTGAGCCGCGTCGCAACCGTCAGCAGCAGAGTGATCAACTCGTCGCTGCCTACGCCGGCGAGGATCTGTGCGCTCTTGACGCCCAAGTGCTTGGCGATGGCCTTGCGCAGGTCCTTCTGAGCAGCGTCGGGATATTGGTGCCAAGCGGTCTTGGCGGCGACCTCGCCCAACCTCTTCTTCGCCGCAGGGCTGAGCACCGCAGGCGCTTCGTTGGCGTCGAGCCTGAGCTCATAACTTCCCGTCGAAGGCGTGTAAGCCTTCAATTCCCCGAGTTCGGGTCGAAGGATGACTTGAGGATCGAAGCTTCGCATGACGAGAGTGAACCCAACCAGCTCGGCGGCTTCGATTCAAGGGGTCTTGGGCGTCGGCTCGCTTTGCCGCAGCTCGGCCAGTGCTGCCGCGGCGGCTGCCAGCGTGACAGTCCCGCTTTTCCGCAGGCGATCCGCGACCAGTTCGAGTTCGGCGGGGTTCGCCCCGGCTGCGCGAGCCACAGAACGCGCATGCAATCCCATGTGTCCTCGCGAGATGCCTTCGGTCGACAGGGCGCGGAGAGCTGCCAGGTTGGACGCGAGGCCGACCGCGGCGGCCAACAGGGCCAGGTCTGTGGCGCCTTGGATGTCGGCCAAGGCCAGCGCGAGGCGCGCGCCGCGATGCACTCGCAAGGTGCCGCCGACGGTGCCCAGTCCGAGCGGCATCTCGAGGCAGCCTGACAGGCGCTGCCCGTCGAGCCGCCAAGTCGCGAGCGGACCATACGTCCCCGAACGAGCCGCGTAGGCGTGGGCGCCGGCCTCGACGGCTCGAAAGTCGTTGCCGGTCGCCAGCACCACGGCATCGACGCCGTTCATGATGCCTTTGTTGTGCGTCACGGCGCGGTAGGGGTCACGTTCGGCGAACAACGAAGCAGCGGCGATCGCGGTCGCGACTCGTGCTCCTGTGGTGTCAGGCAACGCCCCGACCAGTTCGTCGACGGGGACGCTTGCGCTCACGCGCACGACGCGGCGGTCACAGAGGTTGCTCAAGATGCAGAGCCCCAAGTCCGCTCGGGCCAAGCGTGCGAGTTCAGGGCCGAGCGCCTCTGCAGCGGTGTTCACCAAGTTGGCCCCCATGGCATCGAGGCAATCGAGGAGCACGTGCACGACCAGGTGACAGGGGCCGATGGACCGGATCTCGAGGTCGCGCGCGCCGCCGCCGCGTGCCACGAGCCCGGGCAGCGCCTGGTTGGCGCGATCGAGCAGCGCAGACTTTTGGCTCGAAATTGCGACTCGCGCGCTGGCTTCGTCGCGAACTTCGCGCAGTTCGATCTGAGTCGTCATCAGCGGCTCGTCGAGGCTCGCGCTGAATCCGCCGCCCGCGCGAATCATCTTGGAGGCGTTCGAAGCAGCGGCGATCACACTGGGCTCTTCGACGACCATCGGAGCGAGTCGGTCTCGTCCGTTGATGGTGACGTTCAACGCGACGCCAAAGGGCAGAGCATACAAACCGAGACAGTTCTCGACCATCGCGTCGGCTGTCGCCACTTCGAGTCCACCGTCTTCGAGGTCCGCCAGCATGCTCCGGTCGAGATGCCGTTCGGCGCCGAGTTTGGCTCGCCGCTCGGCCAGGGACAGCTTGTTGAAACCAGGAAAGCGCGAGTTCGACATGGGAAGGGACTCAGAGGAGCAAGCTCGCGCCAGGTGCGCCGAGCGAGACGGGAAGAAGTGCGAGTTGCAGGGCTTCGGCCGCGTTGCGAAATTGTGGCGACGAAGGGGCGGAGCCCACGTAAACGTTGATGTCTCCGCCACCCGCGCCTGCCGGCAAGAAACAGGCATCTTCGGCGAGCGAATCGTGCAGCTTTCGCGTGTCGGGCAGCACGACCGGGACGCCCGCCGCCCGCCCTAGAGCGTCGAGCGCATCGACCTGTCGACGTAGCGCCGCAATCCAGCCAGGACCGTCACTCGCAAGAATCGACAGCGCTGCGTCGTGCGCGGCAGCGTTCTGAGCGTCGAATGCCTCACGAAAACCTGGAGCGTTCGTCCTCTCGGCCTCGAAAACACGCGCCACGAAATCCGCCGTCGTCGCCGAACCTGGCAGCGCCCAAATTTCGAATACCAGGCCGCTCGGCAAGACGACCGGTGCGATCACCAGCTCTCCGTCGCGCAATTCGGCGCGTAACGTGCCGCCGAAAAACGAGGCTGCTACATCGATGCCACTGCCCCCGCCTTGCGCGTTGCGGTGGGCACGGCGACAAAGTTCGTACGCGTGTTCGCGCGCCTCGAACTCCGCGTCGTCCGGTTCGAGCAGCGACAAGACCGACGCGACGACGATGGCGGCGCTCGAACCCAGACCGAGTTTCCGACCGTCCAGCCGCAGCTCGCTCGCGTCGAAAGCGGGATGAGGAGCCGACGGCCGACCGAGGATATCGAGAGCTGCTTGCACCTCGGCCGTTCTGAAATCGGCGATCGCGGAACCGTCTGCGATCACGTAGCGATCGACGGCCGAAACGAGTGCGGGTGCGCCGCGCAGCACGACGTACGCGCCCGAGAGTACGATCTTGCCTGGCGCGCGTGCCCTCATGCTTCTTCTCCCAGTGGTCGCGCGTCGGCGAGCGAGCCTTCGATCCCCAGGCGGCGCGCGCCCGGGCCCGGGCGGCAGATGACCAGGCGCGTAACGCCTTCAAAGCGTCCGAGAAATTCGACGGTCTGGTCGAGGTGCTCCGCCAAAGTGAGCACTTTCACGTTCGGACCGGCGTCCATCGTGTAGGCCTCGGCATGTCCCGCTGAGCGGCGAGCGGCGATGGCGTGCATCAGCTCGACCGTCGGTCCCCTGAGATAGAGCACTGGCGGCACCGAAGTCAGCATGGTCGCATGCATGAGACGCGTCGAGTGCTCCATGCCCCGCGCGACGCGCTCGAAGTCTCGGGTCAACACCCCCTGCTTTACGTCCTCGAACAGCGGCGGTGCGGCTTCGAGCCAGGCCGCATAGTAGGGACTGGTCGCAGCGGTGTGAATCATGCCGCCTGTCGAAGTGACCGCCTTCTTCCCGGCTTCGATCACGGCCACGACCATGGCTACGTCCCAGTGATGGACGGGCGCTACGGGCGACGCTTCGTCGGCATGCTCGAGCAATTCGGCGAAGCCGCCGAACAATGAACGCCCCGCCGAAGCCGAGCCTTGGCGCGCCTGCGACGAGAGGGTGCCGCGGGTCAACGACAGCCCCAGCGCGCTCTGGATAGCGACGGCCAGGGCAGCGAACCCCGAAGCGCTCGACGCCAGCCCGGCCGCCGTCGGGAAATTGTTCGCGCTGACGACTCGAGCGCGCCGCGCCTCGCCGCTCAGCGACCGAAAGCGATCCAGCATCGCCGTCACGCGGTCGAGTCCGGGTCCCGATATCTCCTCGCCGTTCAGCTCGACCTGATCTGCGATCGCGGCCGCGTCGAACGTCACCTCGGTGCGTGTGCGCAGAGCATCCAACGTGAGCGATAGGCTCGGCACGGCCGTCAGGTTGTTGCCGCGTGTCGATTTGCCCCAGTACTTCGCCAGCGCGATGTTGGCGCAGGCCTCGGCGCGGCCGATTGACGTCTGTTTCACGCTCATGACTCTCTCCTCTGGCCTACGTTGCATGCGAAGCAGGTCAAGCCGTCCGCGCGCCAGGCCGCCAGAATGGTCTCGGGGTCGCCGCTCGACAGGGCAATGACGCAGCCTCCGCCGCCTGAGCCCGTGAGTTTGGCCCCGAGCGCGCCCGCGTCGCGTGCGCTCCGACAGGCGTTCTCGATGGGCGCGGTCGACACCATCCAGCTGGAAAGCAGCATCTGATTCAAGTCCATGAGCCGACCAAGACCGCTGAGGTCGCCTGCCTTCAGACAGAGGGCAGCGTTGTCGACCAGCGCGGCGATCGCACCCAGGGTCTTGTCGAACGCTTCGGGCCGTTCGGCACGCCGGCGCGCGACGGACTCGACCATTTCCTTCGTGCTGGCTGGCTCTTGCGCTACCGCGACGCACAAGGTCAGAGGAGCGCGGACTGGCACCATCTCGGGTTCTTGGCCACGGACGTAGCGGAGCACGTCTCGACCGCGTGCTGCTGCGGCGTCGACACCTGACGGATTGCCGTGAAACACGCGTTCCCATGCATCGACCGCGTGCATCAGTCGAGCATCGGACACGTTTTGCTCGGGCAGCGCGGCGAGTGCTCGCGCGCTGGCGACACCGAGCGCCGCGGATGCTCCGAGGCCCGAGCCCGCCGGGATGTCCAGTTCCAGCTCGAGTGAGACAGGTGACACACCCAGTGAACTGCGGAGCGCGAGCAGCGCAGCGTGTAATTCGTGAGTGGCGGCGACCTTTTGACCGGCAATGGATATCGAGTCGCTCGAGGCGAGCTCGGCCTGCGCGCGCACGCCTCGATCCAGTCCGGCCACGAGCGCAGGGACTCCGTAGACCACCGCGTGTTCGCCCAGCAGGATGACTTTTCCGCTTGCCACGCCGCGCCCCACGGCGGTCATGCGGTGCGCTCCGACAGGGCGCTCAGCGCGCCTGCGAGCAACGTGCGGCCGCGAGCCGTGAGCGCAGGCGAAGCGATGGCGAGGAGGGCCTCTTCGCACAACTCGGCAATCCTACGTTCCGTGGCAGCGCGCGCTCCGCTTTCGACCAAGATCGAGAGTGCGCGGTCCATCTGCGCTCGACTGGTGTTCTTCTTGCCAAGAACGCGCCGCAGAGCGCTTTCGTCCTTCTTCGACACCGTCTGTAGGGCACGCCGCAGGAGGTAGGTGTTCTTTCCGGACGTCAGGTCTCCGCCCTGCGGTTTGCCCGTGCGCGCCGGATCACCGAACACTCCGATCAGATCGTCGCGCAGCTGGAAGGCCACGCCAGCCGGAAGCGAGAAACCATCGAGCGCCTCCAAAGTCCGGGCGCGTCCGCCGATCAGCAGCGCGCCCAAGCGGAGCGGTCCGCGCACCGTGTAGCTGGCTGTCTTCAGCTCGTAGGTGAGTTCGGGCCGGGGCGTCCGGGCGACGATGTCGAGCTGCTGACCGTAGATGGCGGCCGTTTGCATTTCGGCGAAGCAACACAAGCTCGCGCTCAGCCGGCTCTTCTTGATGGGTAAGCTCGCGAAATGTGCGAGCGCGAGCGACTGCGCGAGGTCGCCAGCCAGGATGGCCGAACAAGCGCCCAGGTGCGTGCCCCCCAAGGTGCGCGCGAGTTCGACGTGCGCCGTCGGACCGCCGCGGCGTTCGTCGTCTTCGTCCATCCAATCGTCGTGGATGAGAAAGTACGCTTGGAGCAACTCGAGTGAGACGCCGACCTCGGCGAGCAAGTTGCGCTCGGCTGGGGCCACGACGTCGACCGCGGCCAAAGCACCCACCAGTGCCAGGGCCGGGCGCAAGCGCTTGCCGCCTCGGGTCGACAAGGAGTGGACCGCGTTCACCATCGCCGACACTTCGGAACCATAGCGCGCCGCGTCTCTTTGGCTTCGGCCCAGCACACGCAGAAGGCGAGGTTCGGTCGCGCGTTGCACCTGGCCGAGCAGAGCCACGAAGGCCGCGCTGCGCTTTTTGGGGGAAGGGAGGGCGGGCTGCATGCGCGGCGACCGTAGGAAGCGGCTATTTGGCTGTCAAACTGACCCGAGCGTCACGGCTGCCCCTGCCAACCACGCAGCTCCGGTCCCAGCACGTAGCGGGCACGCCGTAACTCCCGTAGATCCGCGCTTCCGGTCAGCAACATGGCGGTGCGCAACTCAGTAGCAACGCGAGCCAGGAATGCGAGCGCGCCATTCACGCCACCTTTGTCGAGTGCCTGCAAGACCAGCCGCGCGATGCCTGCCGCGTGTGCACCCAGCGCGACGGCGCGCGCCACGTCCAACCCGTTGCGGATGCCGCCGGTCGCGATCACCGTCGAGAACGAGGCCGGTCCTACCTCGAGCAAACTGGCTGCCGTCGGAATGCCCCAATCCCAGAACAGGCGACCGCGCGTTTCGGCGTCGCCCTCGGCGCGCTGGGTTTCGACGGCAACCCACGAAGTACCCCCGGCTCCCGAGACGTCGACGTGGAGCACACCGACGCGTCGCAGAGCGAGCGCGGTTGCCCGCGAGAGCCCAGAGCCAGTTTCTTTCACGATCACGGGGACGCTGAGCGAGGTTGCCAGGCGCGCGATCGTGTCCAGGCCGCCGCGAAAGTCGCGATCGCCTCCAGCTTGAATCATCTCTTGCGCTGGATTGAGGTGGACGCACAACGCGTCGGCTCCGACGACGCCGACCATTTCCTCCAAGAAATCGTTCGACATCTCGCCCGCTTGGATGACGCCGATGTTGCCGAACAGCGGCACGGTCGGCGCGACCCCGCGCAATTGGTAGCTCGGCAGCACGGCGCGATCGATGCCACCCGCCTTGACCAAAGCACGTTGCGAGCCGAGGCCGATCGCGTAGCCGCCACGTTCTGCGACCTCCGCCAGTTCGAGATTGATGGCTCGAGCGCGCTCGTTTCCGCCTGTCATCGAGGCGACGATCAACGGCGTTTCGACTTGCTTGCCGAAGAGCACCAGCGACGTATCGATCTCCTCCCACGAGACCTCCGGCAAGGAGGCGTGGACCAGCTCGACCTGCTCGAGCAGGGTAGTCCGCCTAAAACCTACATCGCCACTCAAAGCCAGCTCGATGTGGTCGGTCTTCCTTTGGGAAAGGTCGCTCATGGCCCGAGCGGGCCCGAGAAAGCCGGAAAATGCAAGGCCGCAGGGGGTCTAGCCGGGCTGGCCTTTTCGAACCCCACACAATTGGTACCCTGCCTGAGGTTCTGCTCGAAGCCGTCGCTGCGAGCCGTGGAACCATGAGTCAGGTCAGAACGAGAAACCCCATGGGCGAGAGCACGAAGGCGAGCCAAAGTACCCCACCCCCTGATCTGCTCAGGGAGCGTGACGAAGTTCTGCAAAGCTTTTCGCGCGGCGCGAGACTCACCGAGCAGTTCATGTCCGAGTACACGCGCATGCGTGATCGGCTCATCGAGCTGGAGACGACCAACGAAAGGTTGCGTGCTCAGCTCGAGGCCGACGACAAGGTCGCTCGCTTACTCGAGAAGGTCGAAGCTCTCGAGACGGAACGTCAAGATCTCCTCAAACGCACCGAACGCGCTGAGAAGGCTCAGGACCGTTTCGACGAGAAGTTCAATGAGGTCGAAGGCGAGTTCGCGCAGCTTGCGAACCTGTTCGTTGCCTCCAACCAACTCCATGCCAGCATGTCGCCGCGTGGCGTCGTGCGGCGCATCAAGGAGATTTTGGCTCAACTTGTCGGAGCCGAGTCCTACGCCATGTACTTTCTGTCGAGCGACGGCACCGAACTGGCGCCAATTGCTTCCGAAGGTGTGCCCGGCGAACGACTGCTGCCAATCGGCGTCTCCACCTCGGTGATTGGCAAGGCGGTGCTCGCCCGCGTGTCGCGGATCGACGAGGAGCGCGAGGCCAACCGTGCGAACTTCGAAGACCCCGTTGTCATCATTCCGCTGGTCGTGGACGACACGGCGGTCGGCGCTGTTGTGATCTTTGCCACGTTGGAGCAGAAACCCCGGTTCACCCACACCGACTTCGAACTCTTCAAGCTCCTGGGTCAGCACGCGGCGGCCGCACTGGTCGGTGCCTCGCTTTTCGAGCAGGCCGGCCGTCGCCTGCCGAGCGCCGAAGCCTTCCGCGACTTGAGTGTTTGATCCATGGCCAGAACTTCGAAAACCGAGAGCCCCTGAAAACGAACATGTCCGAGTACTCCTGCCTGGTCGTCGAAGACTCCCCGATGATGCGCCAACTTTTGGTGTTCGCGCTGGCGCGCGTGAAGAACCTGCGAGTGACCGAGGCCGACGACGGCGTCGATGGGCTGCGCAAGTTGGCTTCGGCTCGCTACGACATCATCCTGACGGACATCAACATGCCGATTATGGATGGCCTGAAATTGGTCAAGCGCGTGCGCAGTGATCCCAATCACAAGGATACGCCAATCGTCATCATCACCACCGAAGGCGCGAGCGAGGATCGGCAGCGTGCCTTGCAGCTCGGTGCCAACGCTTACATCACCAAGCCGATTCAGGCGCCGCAGGTGATCGCCACGGTCAAAGAGTTGCTGAAGATCGACTGAGCGCGACGATTTGCGCTGGGTCGTTTTTGGAGGCAGGAACAGGGGCGAGTCATGGCCTCATCGCTCTGGATCAAGATTTGCGGCGTCACTTCGGTCGAGGACGCTTGCGCGGTAGCCGAGGCTGGTGCGGATGCGATCGGTTTGAACTTCGCTCCGGAGTCGCCGCGTTTGCTGGGTCTGGACCGCGCCCGCGAGATCGTTCGTGCGGTGGGGTCGCGTGTCGAATGGGTAGGGGTGTTCGTCGATGCCGAGCCCGATTTCTTGCGGCGCGCACAGGATTTGGTCGGGCTCGATTGGCTGCAGCTCCACGGCTCCGAGTCCCGAGCCGATGTCCAAGCTTGGGGTGGTCGTGCGTTCAAGGCCTTGCGCATCGGTGAAGCGCGCGATGTCGACGTTGCACTGGGCTATCCGGGCGACCGGTTGCTGGTCGACGCCAAGGTAAGCGGCGCAAAGGGCGGAACTGGGGAGACCTTCGATTGGTCCCTGCTCGCGCCGTTGTCGCAGCGACGCGTGGTGTTGGCGGGTGGACTCAAGCCCGAGAACGTCGCTGAAGCGATCCGACTGGTGAAGCCGTTCGGCATCGACACGGCCAGCGGCGTCGAGAGCGTGCCGGGCAGGAAGGACCACGCGCGAGTGCTTGCGTTCGTGCGGCGGGCGCGTGCTGCAGCCGGAGAGTCCGGGCCTTGACGAGCTGGACCCGAGCCAGTTGTCTGGCCCTGCTGAGCGTCGTGGGCTGCCAACGTTTGGTCGTGCGCGGCGGAAGTTCGGCTTCCGCACAAGAAGCGCAGCTCTTGCTCGTGAGCGCGCGGTTCGTTCCCAGGCGCTGCGTCGATGAGCGCGGGCAAATCGTACGGGATCTCGAGCACGAGGTACTTTCGCTCTCTCCACTCGGCCTCGGGGGCGAAGTGCTGGTGATCGCGCGCCCGGGCGAGGAGGCGTGGCTCGTCGAGCAGGCCTTCGAAGAGAACGGCGAGCGCGTGTTTCAGCTGTCGCTCGAAGGCGGGGAGCACGGGGCGCTGCTTCGGGACGTTCGCCTCACGCGGGGCGCGGGGCGCATGGCACTGACACGGCGCTGGACCGAGCAGCGCCAGAACGGTCGCATCCGGGCCCATTTCGACAGGGCTCAATTGAGCTGCGAACTCGCGTTGTCGACAGTGCGGGGTGGCTGAGCTAGGTGAGCCGCACGCCATGTCCTCATCCGGCTACTTTGGAAGGTACGGGGGGCGGTTCGTCGCCGAAACCCTGATCCCAGCTCTGACCGAGCTCGAGCGAGCTTATCTGCAGATCTCTTCTTCTGCGGAATTCCAGGCCGAGTGGCGTGGGCTCTTGCGCGACTACGTGGGTCGACCAACGCCCCTGACTCGGTCTCTGCGCCTCGCTCACTCGATCGATCCGACCGGCCAATCGATCGCCGAGTTGTGGATGAAGAGGGAGGACCTCTGTCATACGGGTGCGCACAAGATCAACAACGCGCTCGGCCAGGTGCTCCTGGCCAAGAAGCTCGGCAAGACACGCATCATCGCCGAGACGGGCGCAGGTCAACATGGTGTCGCGACGGCGACCGCCGCAGCCGTGCTCGACCTGCCCTGTGAAGTCTACATGGGAGCGATCGACATCGAGCGTCAGTCACCCAACGTAGCGCGCATGCGCATGCTCGGTGCGCGGGTAGTACCGGTCGAATCTGGTTCACGGACGCTCAAAGACGCGATGAATGAGGCGCTCCGCGATTGGGTCACCAATGTCGCTACAACGCACTACTGCGTCGGTTCGGCAGCCGGCCCGCACCCGTACCCCGACATGGTGCGCGATTTTCAGCGTGTAATCAGCGACGAAGCTCGCGCCCAGCTGCTGGAGCAATCGGGTCAGCTGCCCGACGCCGTCGTGGCGTGCGTGGGCGGCGGTTCGAATGCAATCGGCATGTTCGCCGCCTTTCTGGACGACCCGAGCGTGGCGCTCTACGGCGTCGAGGCTGGCGGCGACGGTGTCGACACCGGCCGGCATGCAGCGCCCCTCAGCGCAGGCGCGCTCGGCGTGCTCCACGGCGCTCGTACGATGATTATGGCAGACGAGAACGGCCAAATTCTCGAGACGCACTCGGTGAGCGCAGGTCTCGACTATCCCGGCGTCGGTCCCGAGCACGCATTTTTGCGTGAAACAGGGCGAGCCCGCTATCTCGCAGCCACCGACGACGCTGCACTCGATGCTGCCTTTGCCGTGACTCGCAACGAAGGCATCATCATCGCGCTCGAATCGGCGCATGCCTTCGCGGCCGTCGCCGAAGTGGCTCGCCTCGAGAACGAACGCCTGGGCCGCCCAGCGCGTTTGGTCGTCTGCCTCTCCGGCCGCGGCGACAAGGACCTGGCGACGCTCATTTCCTACCTCGACAAGCAGGCCGTATCTTGACGCTCGAACGGATCGAACGGACGTTCGCCGCCAATCGCGAGCGAGGCAGAACGAGCCTCATTGCCTACCTGACGGTGGGTTTTCGCAACCTCGAAGAAAGCTACGACGCGGCCCGAGCGGCGCTCGAAGCCGGGGCAGATTTGCTGGAGCTGGGTGTGCCGTTCAGCGATCCATCGGCGGACGGTCCCGTCATAGCGAAGGCCAGCTACGAAGCCATCGGCCAAGGCGGCTCGTTGCGCTCCGCACTCGAGCTTGCCAAACGACTGCGAGCCACGAGCGACGCGCCGCTGATCTTGTTCAGCTACTACAATCCGATCGTATCCTTCGGCGACGTCCAGCTGGTCGATGCTGCGCTCGAAGCCGGCGTCGATGGCATCTTGATCGTCGACTTGCCCCCCGACGAAGGCGCGGAGCTGCGCCGGATGGCTGCCGAACGCAAGCTGTCGATCGTGCCGCTGATCGCGCCCACGAGCGGCGCGGAGCGAGAGCAGGCCATTCTCGAGCACGCTTCGGGGTTCGTTTATTACGTGTCCGTGGCCGGCGTGACTAGGAGCGGTGCAGCGCCGCTCGAAGTCGCCGGGCGTCACGCAGCCGAGCTCAGCCGGCGTTTCGGCCTGCCGGTCGCCGTCGGCTTTGGCATCGATTCGGCTGAAAAGGCGCGGTTGGCGGCGTCGGCTGGAGCCGACGGGGTCGTCGTCGGTACGGCGCTCATTCGCGCCATTGGCGGAGCCGAGCAAGGCCAAGGCGCAAGCCGGGTCCGTGACTTGGTTGGGGAAATTCGTCGCGGTCTCGACGCGGGCTGAACCGGGCCTCGAAACTGGCGGACATTCGGGTCTGGACGGCGCGAACCGTCTCAGCCGTCGCCGAGCGGCACCGAAAGCAGGGTGACCTGGTAGCCAGTCTGGGCCGAGTGGACGAGCGCTCCGAAGGCATGCGTGCCCCCCGGTGCTTCACCGACGGAGCCGACGCTGACGATGTGAACGTCGGCCACGGTACCTTCGAACTGCTCGTGGCTGGCTCCGCAAATCACCAAGTCGCCAGGCTCGTCGCCCAAGCGTGCGACGATTTCATCTTCGCTCATGTCGCGCGTTATCGCTTCCATCGGATCGCGTGGTGAGCCGTGGACGACCAGCATCGTATGGCCTGACTCCAGCGGCAGATGTGCAAAAAGAGGGAGCTTGCCGAGACGCGCGATGATCAGTTCACCCAGTTCTGCGTGCGTCTGCTTGAGTCGCTCGATGCGCGCGCGCTCCGCTTCCGTGGTGGCCGAAAGCTTCTTGGGGTCCACTTGGGCCAATGCGCGGTCACCGATCCCTTGGATGCACAGAGCGTTGTGCTCGATCAACGTCTTCCAGACGCGGAGCGGATCAGGTCCTGGAAAAACCAAGTCTCCACAGACGATCAGCTGATCGTAGCCCCGGCTCTTGCCCTCTTCCAAGATGCGGTCGAGAGCGTCGCCATGGCCCTGAATGTCCGAGATGCAGAGAAAACGCATGAGCTACTTCGAAGGGTAGTCACTTTCGCCTCGTGGGCAAAAGGGCTGACTTGCGCCAACTCGAAAGTTCGAGGAACAGGAGAGCTACCCAGCCCAAGAGCCGTCCCCCAGATCTGCGCGCAGGACCCGCGGCTCAGCGAGAGAGCAGACGCGCGGCCTCGAGCGCGCCGTAGCTAAAGATCAGATCGGCACCGGCACGGCGCAAACACAGCAGGCTCTCGAGTAGACAAGCATCGAAGTCGAGCCAGCCGCGCTCACTTGCCGCCTTCAACATCGCGTATTCACCAGACACGTGGTAGGCGGCGACCGGCAACGTCGAGTTCTCTTTCACGAAGCGAATGACGTCGGCGTAGGGGAGACCTGGCTTGACCATCAAGAAGTCCGCGCCCTCGGCTTCATCGAGTCGAATTTCGCGCAGCGCCTCGCGCACGTTCCCGGGGTCCATCTGGTAGGTCTTCTTGTCGCCACCACGCGGGGCGGAATCGAGCGCATCGCGAAAGGGCCCATAGAAGCCAGACGCATATTTGACCGCGTAGCTGAGGATGCCGACCTCGTAGAAACCGGCCTCGTCCAGGGCACGGCGGATGGCGGCGATGCGCCCGTCCATCATGTCCGACGGTGCCACGATGTCTGCCCCGGCTCGGGCCTGGGCCACCGCCATCTGCGCCAAGATCGGCACGGTCAGTTCGTTGTCGATGCGCCCGTCGACGACGATACCGTCGTGGCCGTCCGACGAATACGGGTCAAGCGCGACGTCCGGGATGACCAAGAGTTCCGGCACGGCAGCCTTGAGTGCGGCGATGGTGCGTTGCATCAGTCCGTCGGGATTGTGACTTTCGCTGCCGTGAGTGTTCTTCAAATCGTCATCGATGGCGGGAAAGAGCGCCACGCCGGCGACGCCCATAGCGGCAGCCTCTCGTCCGAGTGCCACGATCGCCGGAATGCTGAGGCGGGAATGTCCGGGCATCGAGAGAATTGGGTGCGGCTCGGCCTTTTCGTGCACGAAGAGCGGAAGAACCAGGTGCTCGGCGCGGAGGGTGGTTTCGCGCACCAGGCCGCGGATGGCTTGCGTGCGACGGTTTCGGCGGGGACGGGACAGCATCGGGCTACCACTTTACAGCCTGCGCGAGGCTGGTACAGCCAAGCCGCAAAGTCAGCAAAGTGAGCGGCCGTCACGGCGGCGCGCCCGGCAAGGAGAAAAATCGTGAGCAAGGCATTGATCATTGGGGCTGGAGGCGTGGGTCGAGTCGTCGCGCACAAAGTGGCGCAGATGAAGGACGTATTCGACGACATCCTGTTGGCGAGTCGCACCCAATCGCGCTGCGACGAGATCGCTGCCGAGATCCAAGAGATGCAGGGGCGCACGATTCGCACCGCTTCGCTCGACGCGGACGACCCCAAGAACACCGTGGCCCTGATCCGCGAGTTCGGGCCTGACGTCGTGATCAACGTGGCGTTGCCCTTCCAAGATTTGGTCATCATGGACGCCTGTCTCGAGACAGGCGTGCCCTACATGGACACGGCCAACTACGAGCCGCCGGATCTGGCCAAGTTCGAATACAAGTGGCAGTGGGCTTACCAAGAGCGCTTCCAAAAAGCGGGCCTCATGGCCCTTCTGGGCTCGGGTTTCGATCCCGGCGTCACCAACGTCTGGGCTGCCTACGCGCAGAAAAAGTTGTTCGACGAGATTCACACCATCGATATCCTGGACTGCAACGCTGGGAACCACGGCCACAAGTTCGCAACCAACTTCAATCCCGAGATCAACATTCGCGAGATCACGCAGCGTGGTCGGTACTGGGAGCGAGCCGATCAGAACGGCGAAGGAACGACCGAGGAAGAATGGGCCGGGGGCCGTTGGAAGAGCATCGAGCCGATGAGCGTGCGCTGGGACTACGATTTTCCCGAGGTTGGAGTGAAAGCTGCCTACTTGCTTTACCACGAGGAGCTCGAGTCGCTCTCCAAGAACATCAAAGGGCTGCAGCGTATCCGCTTCTGGATGACGTTCGGCGAATCGTACCTCAAGCACCTCGAAGTGCTGCAGAACGTAGGCATGACGCGCATTGATCCGATCGAGTTCCAAGGCCGACAGGTCGTGCCCATCCAGTTTCTCAAGGCGCTGCTGCCCGATCCCGCCAGCTTGGCCAAGAACTACACGGGCAAGACGAGCATCGGTAACCTGATCACTGGCATCAAAGACGGCAAGCCGCGCAAGGTCTTCATCTACAACGTCTGCGATCACGAGCTCACCTACAAAGAGGTACGGTCGCAGGCGATTAGTTACACCACAGGCGTTCCCGCTGCAGTCGGGGCAGCCTTGATCGCGACCGGCAAGTGGACGGGCGCTGGCGTGTTCAACATCGAAGAGATGGATCCCGAGCCCTTCCTCGAGTTGCTCGCCGCTCACGGTCTGCCCTGGCACGTCTTAGAGCTCGAGCCATGACCGAATCCCGCAAGAAGCCAGCACTGAGCCGCGGCGTGTCGTTCGATCCGTATGCGATCGATACGCCCTACTACGTCGTCGATCTTGGCCTTTTGCGACGCAATTTGAGCGTCATGCGACGTGTTCAGGACGAGACGGGCGCCAAGATCCTCCTGGCGCTCAAGGGCTTTGCCATGTGGAGCGTGTTTCCCGTCATCCGCGAGTACTTGGTCGGCGTGACCTCCAGCTCCGTCCACGAAGCTCGACTCGGTCGCGAAGAGATGGGAGGCGAGGTTCATGCCTATGCACCCGCCTACACGGAGCGCGACATCCTCGAGCTGCGCGAACTCGCCGACCACGTCGTCTTCAACTCGGTCGCGCAATGGCACAAGTACGCAGACATGTTGCAGGCCGGCGACCGCAAGATCGATTGCGGCCTGCGCGTCAATCCCGAGCACCGCGAGGTCGAAGTCGAACTCTACGATCCCTGCGCTCCCGGGTCGCGTCTGGGCGTGAAGCGCAAGAGCCTGGACGGTGTTTCACTCGCCGGCGTCGCCGGCCTGCACTTTCACAATCTTTGCCAGAAGAATTCCGACGCTCTCGAGCGTACTGTCGCGGCGTTCGAAGCCAAATTTGGCGAGTTCATTCCAGGCGTGCAGTGGGTGAACTTTGGCGGCGGTCACCATATTTCTCGCGCCGACTACGACGTGGAACGGCTGATTCGCGTCGTGCAGACCTTCAGTGACAAATGGGGCAAGCAGGTTTACCTGGAACCCGGTGAGGCCAGTGCGCTCAATACGGGTTTTTTGGTCGCCGAAATTCTCGACTTCGTAGACGGTCCACTCACCACTGCCATTTTGGACACATCGGCGACGGCTCACATGCCCGACGTGCTGGAGATGCCTTACCGTCCAGAAATTCTCGGCGGCGACGAGCCCGGGAAAAAGGCCCACACCTACCGCCTCGGTGGGCTCACCTGCTTGGCCGGCGACGTGATTGGCGACTATTCGTTCGATGAGCCGCTCGAGATTGGTGACCGACTCGTGTTCACCGACATGGCTCACTACACGATGGTCAAGACGACAACCTTCAACGGCGTACGCCACCCCAGCATCGCCACCTTCGAGCCAGAGACGGGTGTCGTGCGCGAAGTTCGTCGGTTCGGCTACGAAGACTACAAAAATCGACTCTCCTGAATCCGGAGATGCTTGTTGGTCGCCTTCAGGTCGGCGCGTGCACCGGGAATTGCCTCCACGCCCCAGCAGTTGTCTTCAGGTTGACGAACGGCTCCCGGCATTCACCGCGCGCAGCAAACCTCGTTCGTCTTCGCGCACCTCTCCGGCCAAGGTCAGCAGGAGCAACTGGTACTGCACGACAGAAGCAGACAATTGCGTTCGATCGCAGATGACGTCGACGTTCGTCTTGCCCTCGAGCACGGCCTCCAGCACCTGAAACTGAACGGGGTCGCGCGCAGCTTGCTTGGTCTTCTTCGGTCCAGGCGGCAGCTCATCGGGGTCATCGACGGGCTCCTTGCGCCCCCACCAGGAGGGATTGTCGTAGGTGGCGCCCAGCGCCAATACCTTGAGCACGTCCTTCACGTTCAGCAGCACACGCGCCCCTCGATCGAGGAGACTGTTGCTGCCCACGCCACCGCTGTTGCCATAGATGGAAGGCAAGACAAAGGTGCAGCGTCGCAACTCTTCCGCGTGCTTGACGGTATTTCGCGCTCCGCTGCGATAGCCGTGCTCGCCCACAATCAAGACTTGGCACAGCGCCGCCATGGCCTCGTTGCGCAGGAAGTAGAGCTTGGTGTCGAAGGGTTTGGCTCCTTGATCCGCCAACGAGAAATAGCCCCCACCTCGATGCAAGATCTGGTCGAAGAGCGGTCGGTTTACTTCGGGCGTGGCGTGCTCGAGCCAAACCGGCGCCATCACCAACGTCTTGCCGCTGGCGCGGAGAGCTCCACGGTGCGCGGCAGCGTCAATGCCGACTGCTCCGCCCGAAACGATCGTCACACCTTGCTCGGCGAGCTCGCAGGCGACGCGCTCGGCGCAGCGAATGCCGACCGAACTGGGTTTTCTCTGCCCAACGATGCTGACGTAGGGTCCCGGCGGAAAAGCACCCCAGAGCTGGCCCTGCTCGCAGGGGCTTGGCATTTCTTGCAGAGAAAAGGGCCAGTGTCTCCGGGCGACGATGCGGTGAGGGCGCTCCATCGCTTGGATTCGGTCGCTAGGCGGACGGCGTTGCGCGGAAAGCACGCCGGAGACACGAAATCTGGAGACCCGCTGCGCTTTGCGCTAGCAACCGGGCGCCGATGGCTGATCCGGACGTTCTCATCATTGGCGCTGGACTCGCAGGAAGCGAGGCGGCGCTGCAGTTGGCGGCGCGTGGTCATCGCGTGCGCATCTTGGAGCAGAAGCCGAGCAAGCGAACTCCAGCGCAGAATACCGACACGTTTTGCGAACTGGTTTGCTCCAACTCTTTTCGTGGCGCTGCACTGTCCAACGCCGTCGGCCTGCTCAAAGAGGAGATGCGTCGCTTGGGAAGCCAGGTCATGGCCGCCGCCGAGACGTGCAAGGTGCCAGCCGGCGGCGCACTCGCCGTGGACCGCGATTTGTTCTCCGTCGAAATGACCCGCCGGCTCCAAGCCGAAGCACTCATCGAAATCGTCGCAATGGAGGTCGAGAAGTTGCCGGAGGCGCGCCCGTTGCTCGTCGCGACCGGCCCGCTCACCGGCGAAGCGCTGGCTCGAGACATCGAGCAACGTGTCGGCGGAGGGCTCGCCTACTACGACGCCATTGCGCCCATCGTCACCGCCGACAGCATCGACTGGGACAAAGTCTTCATCGCTTCACGGTGGGATAAAGGCGAAAGCGAGGCCGAGAAAGCGGCCTACGTGAATTGCCCGTTCACCAAGAGCGAGTACGCGGCCTTCGTGCAGGCGCTGCTGGATGCCGAAAAAGTCGAGCCGTCCGAATTCGAGGAAGTTCGCTATTTCGAGGGCTGCTTGCCGATCGAAGTCATGGCCCAGCGCGGTATCAAAACTCTCTCGTTCGGGCCCATGAAGCCCGCAGGTCTCACCGATCCGAAAACGGGGCGCTGGCCGGCCGCGGTCGTCCAATTGCGTCGCGAGGACGAGGCTGGCACCGCCTACAACCTGGTGGGTTTTCAGTCGCGCATGACTTGGACGTCGCAGCAGCAGGTGCTGCGCATGATTCCAGGCCTCGAGAACGCCGAGTTCTTCCGTTTTGGCGCCGTGCATCGCAACACGTTCGTCAATGCGCCGCGCGTGCTCGACGAAACCTGGCAGCTCAAGAGCGATCCGGGGGTCTATTTTGCCGGACAAATCATCGGCACCGAGGGCTACGTCGAAGCCGCTGCCGGTGGCTGGCTGGTCGCCCATCACATCTCCGAGCGCTTGCGTGGGCGCGCTGCTTCGCTTCCACCGGTCGGAACTGCGCACTTTGGGCTCATCACCCAAACCCGTCGTCACGAGGAAGACTACCAACCTTCCAACATCACGTTCGCTCACTTGCCGCCGTGGGAGGGCAGGCGACTCGAGAAGCGCGCCAAGTACGAAGCCATGTCGGAGCGCGCTCTCGGGTTGCTCCAAAACTGGAAGGCCGGCCCGCTCGCCGTCGGAGACTGAGTGAGCGCGACGCACGCCGACTACCTGAAAATAGCCCATTTTCGAGGTCTCGATGGCCTGCGGCTGCTCGCCATTTTGCCGGTGATCGCCCACCACGCGACGCCGCGCCCGCTGAGCGGAATCGGAGGCAAAGGGGCGGTCGGCGTCGACCTGTTCTTCGTGCTCAGCGGCTTCCTCATCACGACTCTGCTTTTGCGCGAGCGGCGGGTGCGCGGTGGCGTGCGACTCGGCCGGTTCTTCGTGAGGCGTGCATTGCGCATCTTCCCACTCTACTACGCGGTGCTCGGTCTCTACGTCGGCGTCGCGTTCTTACAGCCGGCAGACAGTCCCGAGCGCACGCACTTCTTGAGTCACCTCGTCTACCACGCCTCCTACACGGCTAACTGGTTCGTCAACTACGACGTGCCGCATGCCGTTCCTTTTTCGTTTTCTTGGTCGCTCTGCGTCGAAGAGCAATTTTACCTGATCTGGCCTTGGTTCGTGTTCGCCCTCCGCTCGCGGACGGCCCTGTTGTGGACGATGATCACCTGGATGACGCTCGACGTGTGGCTGACCCACGGTGGGCTGGCTCTTCCAGTGGGCGGCACCGCGTTCCGAGTTTCAACCAGTTTTTCGACGGCCATCGGCGCGGGTGTACTACTCGCGCTCGTTTTCGACGGCCCCCGGGGTTTTGCCGTTCTGTCTCGGCTGCTTGGGGGGCGCTGGGCTGCTCCGCTTGCCCTCTTTGGCGTGCTGGGACTTCTGGCACTTCAGTTCACGCCCTACCTCGCGCTGTGCGCGGCGTTGGCGGCTCTCGTTGGAGCCGTGGTCTTGGGCGGAGGCATCTTGGGTGCGGTGCTCGATCATCCAGTAGCCATCTGGGGCGGTCGACTCAGCTACGCAGCGTACCTGACACACATTATTGCGCTCGCTCTGGTGAGGCGCAGCGTTCCCTCGCAGGCTGACAGCTTCGCATTCGTGTTCGGACTCGGACTGCCTCTCGCGCTCGGCTTGGCCTTCGTCGCACACGTGTCCGTCGAGCGCCCCTTCTTGCGGCTGCGCGAGCTCAGTCGCTGAGCGCCGGCGCGGTTCCCTGGTCGATCGCGCCGCCTACGCGCTTCCCCAGCCAGCGGTGCACAGACCGCAGAAATTTGTTATCTGTTTCTGCATGGGTACCTTGATCGCGCCGGTCGAGCTGGCGGTACTACTGGATTCCGCTTCGGCACAGGCAGACGTGGTGGTGGTCGACTGTCGGTTCACGCTTGGGCAGCCAGAGCAGGGACGCAGGAGCTACGACGAAGGGCATCTGCCTGGGGCATTCTTCCTCGACCTCGAGCTGGATCTGTCCGGTCCGGTGACGGCCGGGCTGACCGGTCGCCATCCGCTGCCGAGCTTGGATGTACTCGCGACGAAGCTCGGACAGATGGGCGTCGGCGCCGGCACGCGCGTCGTCGCCTACGACGAAGAGACGGGCGCGTTCGCGGCGCGACTTTGGTGGCTGTGTCGCTTTCTGGGTCACGACGACGTCGTAGTGTTGGACGGAGGGCTCGCGCGCTGGGTAGCCGAGGGCAACCCGCTCGCTCGCGACTTACCCCAAGCGCGCCCCAAAGATTTTTCGACCTTGTTCCTACATGCCGACTCGATAGTTGCGGTGGACGAGATCGAAGCACTAGCCGACCGCGAGGGGGCTCGGCTGTTCGATGCGCGTGGGGCGGATCGCTTTCGCGGCGAAAACGAGACGATCGATCCGGTTGCAGGGCACATCCCAGGCGCGCGCTCCTTGCCGTTTCTCGAGAACCTCGACAGTGGACGCTTCAAAAGCCGTGAACAGCTGCGAGCGCGCTACGCTGCAGCGCTCGGCACAACGCCGGCCGACCAAGCGATTGTTTACTGTGGCTCGGGCGTGACTGCCTGCCACGCCATCTTGGCGGCCGAGCATGCGGGGCTCGGCGGTATGCGCCTCTACCCTGGCTCGTTCAGCGAATGGATCACGGATCCGGCCCGCCCCGTCGTCGTCGGCACCTGAGCTTGCGGACTTTTGCTTTTCATTCGAGCCTGCGGGAGGGCACGCCATGGGCATCATCGACTATCTGAAGACGCAGTTTCTCGAGATCATTCAGTGGGAGGACGATTCGCGGGACACGATCTCGTGGCGCTTTCCAGACGAAGACAAGGAGATCAAGCGCGGAGCGCAGCTGATTGTGCGCGAGTCGCAGACCGTGCAGTTCTTGTATTTGGGACAGTTCGGCGACACGTACGCTCCCGGCAAGCACACGCTCGCGACCGACAACATCCCGATCCTCTCGACGCTCAAGGGCTGGAAATACGGGCTCGAGTCGCCGTTCAAGGCGGACGTTTACTTCGTCAACACCCGCTTGTTCACTGGCAACAAGTGGGGCACGAGCAATCCCATCATGCTGCGCGACGCCGATTTCGGCATCGTGCGCGTGAGGGCCTTTGGGACCTACGATTTCAAGGTCGTCGACGTGAAGACGTTCCTCAAGGAGGTGGCCGGCACCGACCATCAGTTTCGACTGGACGAGTTCGCAGATGCCATGCGCTCTCGCCTGGTCAGCGTCTTCACCGACGCTCTGGCCTCCTCCAAGGTCCCCGCACTCGATCTGGCGGCCCGCTACACCGAGCTGGGCGATGCGCTCTTGCCGCTGATCAACCCCGCTCTCATCGCCAAGTACGGCATCAGCCTCGAGACGTTCATCGTCGAGAACGTGTCGGTGCCGCCCGAGGTCGAACAAGCCATCGACAAGCGCGCCAGTATGGGTGCCATCGGCAACCTGAACGACTACGTGAAGTTTCAGATGGCCGAGAGCATGGGGCGCGGCGAAGGTGGCGGCATGGCCAACACGGCGGCCCAAATCGGCGTCGGCCTGACGATGGGGCAGCAGATGATGGCCGCCATGATGCAACCGCAAGCGACGCCGGCCGCAGCGGCCGGTGCTCCGACGGCGGTGGCCGGCGCAACCGCTGCGGGGTTGCCACAACTCTTGGGTGTCGCCGAGGTCGCGACGGCGCTCGGGGTCACTGAAGCCGACGTATTGGCAACGCTCGAAGACGGCTCGCTCAAAGGCAAGAAAATCGGCTCGACATGGCGCGTCACGCGTGCCGCTTTGGACCAATTTCTGGCCAGCTAGTGGGTTCTGTGCCGGCCGAGCCCGTTTCGCCCCCACCCGCCTCGCTGAGCGACGACGGCTCCGCCGGCGCCGTCGCTCGTAACAAGTTCTCTTGTCCGGCGTGCGGCGGTGAGGCGCGCTGGGATCCAGCCAAACAGGCGTTGATCTGCCCGTACTGCGGCAACAGCTCGCCGGCCGTGCTCCAGACCAGTTCCAACGGCCAGACCAGCATCCAGGAACTCGATCTCGCTGCCGCTTTGCGCAGCATTCCCGACTCGGCGCGCGGCTGGAACGCGCAGAAGACGTCGGTGAAGTGTCAGAGCTGTCAGGCCATTTCGGTGTTCGATCCCGAGCGCGTCAGTCAGCGCTGCGACTTCTGCGGTTCCAGCGCGCTCGTTCCCTACGAGCAAATCAAGGAAGCGTTTCGTCCCGAGAGTCTATTGCCGATGAAGCTGAGCGAGTCGCGTGTGCGCGACGACGTCCGCAAATGGTACGGTTCTCACTTTTGGGCCCCGAACAAGCTGAAAAATAGGGCGGTCACTGATCAGGTGCACGGCATGTACATTCCCTATTGGACGTTCGACGCCCAGACCGCGGCCCAATGGTCGGCCGAGAGTGGCGACTACTACTACGTGACCGAGCAGTACACGGATTCGCAAGGGCGCTCGCGTACGCGCCAAGTTCAAAAGGTCCGTTGGTACCCGAGCCACGGCTCGCTCAACCACTTCTTCGACGACGAATTGGTCGCAGCCTCCAAGGGGGTGCACGCAGAACTCTTGCGCGAGGTCGAGCCCTTCGAGACCAGTGAGCTGGTTCCGTACGACCCTGGCTTCTTGTCGGGCTGGGTGGTCGAGCGCTACCAAATCGATCTTGGAGCGGCCGCCACGGCCTCTCGTGAACAAATGCACAGCAAGCTGGAAGCGATGTGCGCCGCCCGAGTCCCCGGCGACACGCACCGCAATCTGCAGGTCCACGCGGACTACACCGAGCAAACCTTCAAACACGTCCTGGTGCCCCTGTGGCTGCTCAACTACCAGTACGGCGCGCGAAAGTTTCAGGTCGTCATGAACGGGCACAGCGGAAGGATCGCCGGCAAGTACCCGCTCAGCACAGCCAAGATCGCCTGCGCCGTGATCCTCGGGCTCGCCGCCCTGGCTCTCGTGCTCTACGTAGTCGCGCAAAACCGGTAGGGGGCTTAGGCTCTCCCCATGAACTGGCGCATCGGTTTGGCCGTGCTGTGCGGTTGGGCAACGACCGCCTGTGTCACCAATGGTGAACTGGTCGAGCTTTGCGAGCTGCAGAACGAGAAGTGGGACGAGTGCGGACTCGAAACCTCGACCCCCGAGGAGTGCAGCGCACTCGGCTCGCTCGAGCCATCGCTCATCGAACAGGCTGAACTCGTTTGTCTGTACCGGTGCCAGATCAACGCCTCGTGCAGAGAGATCGCGGCTCTGTCCTGCGTGGCATCCGGTGACGCCGAGACAGACATCCAGGTGTGTTTTCGTGGCTGTGAGAGCATCTCGGCGGGCCGTTTTGCGACCGACCTGCCCCAGCCGTGCGTGGGCGGTCAGAGTGGCTGGGGAGGAGCAATTGACTGAGCCGCCGATACATCCGCCGCCAATACATTCGCAGCCAACCACGGCTCCCCCGCCCGCGAGCCTGCGCCTGCGCCTCCGTCGAGTCGTAGATGACGCCGAGACCCCGGCGGGCCGGATTTTCGACACCTTCCTGCTCCTACTCATCCTGCTCTGCCTGACGACGTTTTCGCTCGAGACGCTGCCGCAGCTGACTGCGCAGCAGCGCCAAACGCTCGAGCACATCGAAACGGCCTCCGCGCTCGTGTTCACGATCGAGTACCTGCTGCGTCTGTGGGTGGCGGAGCGACCTGTCCAATTCGCGCTCAGTTTTTTCGGCATCGTCGACCTGATCGCCATCTTACCTTTCTTGCTGGCGGCCGGCCTTGACCTGCGCTCGCTGCGCGCTGTCCGGTTTTTGCTGTTGTTTCGAGCCTTCAAGCTAGTCCGCTACACCGCCGCTCTGCATCGCTTCAGGCGCGCATTCACGGTCGCTCGCGAAGAACTCGTGCTGTTTCTCTGTTGCGCAGCGCTCGTATTCTATTTCGCAGGCGTCGGTATTTACTATTGCGAACACAAGGCACAGCCCGACAAGTTCGCGTCGGTCTTCGATGGCCTGTGGTGGGCCATCTGCACGCTGACCACCGTCGGCTACGGCGACATCTATCCCATGACGCCGGGCGGCAAGTTCTTCACCATCGTCGTCTTGATGGTTGGACTCGGTGTCGTCGCCGTGCCGACGGGTCTAGTGGCCAGCGCGCTGTCACGCGCCCGCGACGAGGACGACGAGATTCAACGCAACGGCTAGGACGACCTCATCAAAGCTCGCAAACTCGGTTTTTGAAGTGACCCCGTCGCTCAGAGCAAGTCTCGAATGATGCCGTCGCAGAATAGCCAGTGGTTTTTCGGAATGCGAAGGCGTTCACCCTCTCGCACCAGTCGACCCTGAGCCTCGAGTTTTTCGATGGTGCGTGACCGCTCGCGGGTCCACGGGTCGACGCCGTGACGCCGTCCGACGTCGCCCAAATCGATGCCATCGGCCAAGCGGAGGCCCAGGAGCAAGGCTTCCTGCACGCTCGTCGGGCCGTCGATCGTTTCGGATTCAGCAAGCGGATGATCGAACGGAGCATCTTGGCGGACGTCGGGACCATAGGCGGACAGATAGCGTTCAGGCACCAGCAGGTTCTTGTAACGCAGTCGGCCATTGTTCTTGGCCGCCAGCGAAACGGTACCGAACGCGCCCGTTCCCAGGCCGAGGTAGTCGTCACCGAGCCAGTAGCCGCGGTTGTGGCGTGACTCCGCTCCGGGCCGCGAAAAATTGCTGATTTCGTAGTGGTTCAGCCCCTGCTTTTCGAGCGCTTCCGAGACGGCTGAGAATGATTCGGCCACGAGTACCTCGTCGAGCAAAGGCAGAACTCCCGCGCGCGCCTGGGCTCCGAACTTGGTGTTGGCCTCGATGGTCAGTGCGTAAGCCGAGAGATGGCTGACGCCGGTTTCGGCCACGCGCTCGACTTCGCGCACGGCTTGCTCGGGGTCTTGCTGGTAGACGCCGTAGATCAGATCCGCCGAGACGCGCGGCATGCCGCCGGAAACGGCTTGGCGAACAGCCAGAAGTCCTCCGGCTTCGTCGTGGAGGCGGCCCAGGAAGCGCAGTCGTTCGCTGGACAGACTCTGCACGCCGATGCTCAGACGATTCACTCCGGCGCGCAGGAGCGCCTCGATGTGGGCCGGATCGAGGCTGGTCGGGTTGCACTCGGCGGTGATTTCGAGAACTTCGGGCCCCGGAAGACCAGGAAACCCGAAGGCGCGTGCGATGCCGTGGAGGACTCGCCCGAGCTCGCGGGGTTCCCACAGCGACGGTGTGCCGCCACCGAAAAAGATGCTGCGCAAACGGGGCAGGGGACTTGCGATTTTCGGGAGTCGGGCTTCGAGTTCACGAAGTACAGCGTCGGCGTATTGCCGATGCGGGAGACGCGGGCGCGCTTCAGCGGCGGTGGGTGGGCGCCCGGGTTCGGGTCCGTCGACGGCCACGCTGAGGAAGTCGCAGTAGGGGCACTTCGTGAGGCACCAGGGGAAATGCACGTAGACGCCCATCTCCGCTTGCCGAGTCACCGGTGGAGAGGGAGATGGCGAGAAGAGCGGGGCATCGGCCATCGGCAGGCGAACTCCTATCATGGCGAGAAGCGGCGTGCGCACCCGCCGTCGGCTCGGAATGTTTGCTACGGGCGCCCTTGGCTTCTGTCTGGCAAGCTTTAAGCTGATTCAGTGACCGCACTCGAAGGGCTTCTTCAGAAGGTCAAAGGCTACCACGAGAACGCCGATCTCGACCTGATCCGTCGGGCCTACCACTACGGTGAGTGGGCCCACCGCGAACAAGTACGCAAGAGCGGAGAGCCCTATTTCACCCATCCGGTTCGCGTGGCTGGGGTGATTGCCGAACTCCGGCTCGATACCGCCAGCGTCTGTGCAGGCCTGCTCCACGACGTCGTGGAGGACACGCACGCCTCCACCCAAGACATCGAGGGCGACTTTGGTGCCGAGATTGCCACCTTGGTCGACGGCGTCACCAAGCTTGGCAAGATCAACTTTACCTCCCGCGAAGATCGGCAGGCCGAGAGCTTCCGCAAGATGGTCGTGGCCATGGCCAAGGACATTCGCGTGTTGTTGGTCAAGTTGTGCGACCGCGTCGACAACATGCGCACGCTCGAGCACATGAAGCCCGAAGCGCGAGAGCGCATCTCTCGCGAGACCCTCGAGATCTACGCGCCGTTGGCCAATCGGCTCGGTCTGAATCTGATCAAAACCGAGCTGGAGGACCAGGCCTTTCGCTTCTTGGAACCCGACGCTTTCGCTGAAATCCACAGCAAGCTGAACAAGTCGGTCAAGGAGCGCGAGCGCTACATCGAAAGCACCACGCGAACCATCACCTCACGGTTGGCCGAGCAAGGATTCAACGTCCAGGTCTCGGGCCGCGCCAAGCACTCGTACTCCATTTTCCGCAAGATGAAGGGGAACGAGTGCGACTTCGAGCAGATCTACGACCTGATCGCGTTCCGCATCAACGTCGAGTCCCAGGCCGATTGCTACGCCTGTTTGGGCGCCATTCATTCCCGTTGGACGCCCATCCCCGGGCGCTTCAAGGACTACATCGCGCTGCCGAAGCCCAACATGTACCAGTCGCTGCACACTACGGTGATCGGGCCGGGGCGTCAGCGCATCGAGATCCAGATTCGTACCCACGACATGGATCGTGTTGCCGACAATGGCGTGGCCGCGCACTGGAAGTACAAGGAGCGAGTCTCGGGCGGCGTCGATCCCGACGACGCCAAGAAATTCAGCTGGCTGCGTGAGCTGGCCGACTACCAGCGCAACCTCAAGGATCCGGCCGAGTTTCTCGAGAGCGTCAAGATCGATCTTTTTCCCGACGAGGTTTACGTCTTCACCCCCAAGGGTGACGTGCTCGTCTTTCCGCGTGGCGCAACGCCGATCGATTTCGCCTACGCCATCCATTCCGAGGTCGGCCACAAGTGCTCCGGAGCGCGCTGCAATGGCCAGCTCGTGCCGATTCGCCACAAGCTGAAGAACGGTGACGTGGTCGAGATCATGACCACGGCGACGCAGCGACCCAGCAAGGATTGGGTCGATGCCTGCGTCACGACCCGAGCGAAGAATCGAATTCGCACCTATTTGCGCGCCGAAAAGCGCATCAAGAGCATCAACCTCGGGCGCGAACTGCTCGAGGCTGAAATGCGCGCCCAAGGGCTGAGCATGCAGAAGCTGCTCAAAAACGACCGCGCCGTCGAAGCCCTGGTGCACGCGCACCATCTGGGCACGCTCGACGAACTCTTGTTGTCGCTCGGCTACGGCAAGCTCGGCGTCGACGAGGTGGTGGCCACGCTCAAGGCCAAGGGTGATGGCCCCGGCGTGCACGCCAACGATCTGAAACCTGGCGCGATTGAGAGCTTCGTCCGCAAGGTCAAGGGCGATCCCTCTGTGGGTATCAAGGTCTCGGGCATCGACAACGTGCTGGTGCGCTATGCACGCTGCTGCAATCCATTGCCGGGTGACGCCATCATCGGCTTCATCACTCGTGGACGTGGCGTCACCGTTCACCGCAGAGAGTGCCAAAAGGCCTTCGATACGGATCCCGAACGCCGCATCGACGTCAATTGGGATAGTCGTGCAAAGGTCGACCGCCCGGTTTCGATTCAGGTCATCACCAACAATCGTCCAGGTATCTTGGCGCACATCAGCCAAACGCTCAGCGCACAGCGCGTGAACATCAGCGAAGCCAACTGTCGCGCCAGCGACGACGGTCGCGCCCTGAACGTGTTCACGTTTCGCTGCAGCGACCTGAATCACCTGAAGAACGTGATGAAGGCCATCACCAAGCTGACCGGGGTCGTGTCTGTTGATCGCGTCTGACGCGGCTGAACCGCGTCGAACGCTTCCAATGCCGTTGATTCAGGCCGACACGCCTGGGGCGGCCCAAGTTGGGCGGTCTGCTCGGCTGGGGTTCGGTCTTTGAGGGAATGCACCGCCTTCGCACCTTGTTGTGGCCAGGCGGGAAGAAAGGGCAGCCTGTTTCCCGGTTCCATGCTACGCCGCGCCGCCCATGACACGCTTAGATCCCGTAATCGCAGAGCTGGAAGCAGCGCGCACCCAGGCCATCGCCCAATTCGCGGCAGAGGCGAATATGCCTGTACCTGATTTTCAGCGTCACTTCAGGGTCGTCATGGAGGGCGCGCCATCTACCTCTGGTGCAGTGTCATTCCGGGTGGAGCCTCGCGAATAGCCCCACAGCGGAACCCAGCAGATCCAGAGCAGCTGTCCGCCGCGGGACGCCGGTGTGGTGTTGGCGGCCCGTGCCAGGGGTGAACTAGTCAGTCCGGAGAAGACAGTTCGATGCAGCCCGAGGCGTCGGCATCCCAGGTGATGTCATCGACGTAGAACTGGACTGCAAGGGGCGAACCGCAATCACCCTGGGTTCGTACAGTGATCGCCAGGGGTACTGATGCACCCTGCAACTCTGCGGGAATGCAGAACGAGACGCCGGAGGGCTCAGCCGGCATAGACGCGTAGAGGCCCAGCCAGCCGTCCACGGTCACCCAGGCTTGCGTCGCGCCGTTCAAGTCCGAGAAGCCACTCCCCCAAACAGAATAGCGCAGTGCGCCAGCGTTGGCGGGAACCGTTAGGGTTTGGGAGATGGTCGAGGAACCACATTCCGCCGTCGTTTGCTCCACGAAAAGCGCCGTTCCACCTCCAGGGTTCGCAGCCGTCGATGCGTTGCCGAAGAGAGTCCAATCGCCGAGTCCTGACTCGAAATCATCGATCACCACCGATTCGGGGAGGGGAAGCTCACCATTTGCGCCCCCCTCGCCGCCTTCGCCGCCGGCTCCACCATCTGAAACCGTTCCGCCCGTAGGACCGCCACCGTCTGCGCTCCTGCCGCCACTTGGGTTCGAGTCACCGCCGTTGCCGCCTGAATCCTCCGGTTCGGTTCCCCCATCACACGCACTGACCGTTGCCATGCAAATGGCCATGGAGCAGCAGAACGACAGACCGAGGCGAGAGCGAAAGATGATTGAAGTCATGGGTTGGCGATGGAGCGTACGGCTACTCTGGCGTTGGCTTGAGTCTGGGATTGACGCTTCCGTCATTGCTGCTCTCGGCCGAGCATCGACACGCCGAAGAGAGTCGGACTTTGGACGTACAAGCGGCTGCAGTCGTGGTTGACGCTGGACCAGCGCCCTTGCGGGAGGTCCTCGAACCAGGTGAATGCATCGAGTGTGGTTTCTCGCCAAGCAGCGCGAGCCTCTCCTCGCACTTCGTCCAAGAAGAACAAAGTGAGCCCGTCGCTACTGAGGGCGGTGGGGCGACGCCAGGAGCCGCGCTTGAACGAAAGCTCGCAGCGCTCGAGGGCCTGTCCGACGGGCCAAGCTGCGCCTGCTTCTCGTGACGCAAGGAAGACGGGGTAGCTCGTGCCGCCTGCGGCCAGCGCGGTGTAGACCAGCGTGCGGTCGTCGGGGCTGAAAACGACATCGTGGAAGCTGAGAGAGCCGAGCTCGGCTTCCAGGTTCAGGAGGGCGTAGCTGGCGCTTGGGGTCGCTTCGAAATCCTGCTCGCGGCTGGAACGAGTGGCTTCGCTGAGTACAGCCCCGTCGCTGCTCCGTAGCGCTAGCCGTAGTCCGTCGGGCGCCAGACCCAGTACTTGCAGACCCAGATCGATGAGCCGCGGTGCGCCGAACGGCTGTGACGCATCGGAGCGATCCGCTACGAAATACGCCAGAGCCGAGCTGCCGTAGCTCGACCACACGACGGTGAGTTCGTCCGGGGTCAGGGCGAGCACCCGCTCGAGGCTTCCGGCGTCGAGTCCAAGCGGCGCAGGTGCCGTCCAGGCTGCACCGGACGGGCACACGCCGCTGAGCGACGGCGCATCGAGCGCGTCATCGCTGTCGCAATGGTCGAGGGGCGGCTCTGGGTCGACGCCTGTCTCTCCAGCAAGACCAGCGCTTCCGCCTTGTCCGCCATCGCCCCCTTGGCCCCCGTTGCTCGAGCTGTCGCTGCGCTGAGGGCGCCGCTCCTCGCCTCCCAGGCCCGAGTTGAGCCCAGCCGAGCGTTCGTTCGTCCCGCAGGCGGCGAGGCAGAGGCCCCAGGCCAGCGTCGCGACGAAGTTAGTTTTCATGACGTCACTCCGCGGGCAGACAATCGTAGACTTGCCGCCAATGCAGCAGTGTGGGTGCGGCGGTCCCGGCGGCATTGGGCGAGAAGACCATGGTGACGCGCACGTGGTTGCCATCGTGCACGTTCGCAGCCGACAAGACCTGGCTGTTGGTGGCGCCGCCGCGAAACCACTGCGACGGACCCGACGTTTGGTCGGCCACGCCGATCAATTGGGGTGCGGTCGGCTGCCAAGGATCGCTGGTCCGGAGGCGACTTTGCACGTAAAGTTCGATCTGCGTGTCGGCCGCGACCGCCGACTGCCACTCGAAGAAGCGCCAAGTGGGAAAGGTGCCGTCGGGACAGATCGCCTCGTAGTCGCGCGTGAAGGTCTGGGCCTCGAAGAGCAACGGCGGGGCCGAGAAGCAGAGACCCCCGCCCGTGGGGCAGCTCAGCCCTGTGCAGCAATCGGCCGTG